>QMZF01000012.1 GCA_003663055.1 Archaeoglobales archaeon
CGTATCGATGATCGTTGCAAAACTTTTCTTGTTTTGCAGAGGCATACGACCCGCTGTGGGAGGCTAGAGTCTACAAGTTGTTAAATCGATTCCACTCTATTCCGTCATAAACGGCTTCTGGATAAACGAAACCGGAGATCTAGATATAGTGATAAGGTACAAACCGCAGGACTAGTTTGAAACTGGATTAGCCATTTCTGCCACAACATTCATCGGCTGTATTGGTTATCTGTTCCATGATTGGAGAAGGGAGAAAGGCGATAGATGGGCTAAGAAGATTGAAAACAGTATAAGAAGACTCGTGAGACGAAACTGATTTAAAGTTTCTGATGTAAGAATAACGCATGCCAAAGGTGATAGAGGTTATCTACGAGGACGGAGTGTTTAAACCGCTTGAGAAGGTTGATCTGAGGGAGGGTGAAAAAGTTAAGATAAGAATCGAAAAAAAGATAGACTTTGAGCCAATCAGGTTAAAAAAGAAAGTCTCAATTGAAAAAATAAAAGAAATAAGGAGTGAATTATGGACGTCTTTTTAGATACTGGCTTCATCGTAAGTCTTCTGATAGAAACAGACGAAACCGAAAATGCAAGAAAATTCTTTAACCTCAGAACCTTGTTACAAGCATCTCGGTTTACGAGGAGACGTTTTACGTTGGAATAAAGATAATCGCGGAGGACAGGTTAGGCATTAGAAACCCGTACTCACTCAGGGAATACATCAAGAAGAACGGGTACAATTTTGCAGACGATTTTCTTAACAACATGCACGAGGTTTTCGATGTTCTGGAAGTTATTAACGATGTGAGAGATCTAAAACTTATCGAGAGTATCGCAAAGGACTACCGGCTTTTACCGAACGATGCCCTAATCGCTGCAACATGCAAGCATTACGGAATAAAGAAGATAGCGACGTTTGATGAAGACTTTAAGAGGGGTTGAATTTCTAGAAGTTGTGGAGGTTGAATGATTTAAACGAGTTCTCTTCTTTGCCGAGATTTTGTTATCACCGTGGAAGAGAGAATGTACGGGGGATTTCACAAACTGATTAACGAGGCAACCTCAAGATAGTAGTAAGGTACAAACCGCAGGACTGGTTTGAAACCGGATTAGCCATCTCTGCCACAACGTTCGGCTGTATAGGCTATCTGTTCCATGATTGGAATCAAGGTAGTAATTAAGGTAGAGTAGCTTTTATACCAAGATGGTTTGACCGTTATTTCTGGGATTGATTACGACATTATAATCTTTTATGGCTAGAAAAGAAAAAGATGGCATCAAAGCTCAGGATAAGCTTAAAGCAGAAAACTATTTTAATTTTCTTAAATTAATTGGAGACGTATGCCAGAGCGAATGGTGTTCGGCCATGAAGTACCTAATATTGAAAAGCTCAGGAATCTATCAAAAAAGCTTAAAGAAGAATTCGGAGATAAAGTAAAAGAAGTGATACTGTTTGGTTCATACGCCAGGGGAGATTTTACCGATGACAGTGATGTAGACATAATTGTAGTTGTAGATGATGACAGAATTGAGAAAGAGGTCAGAAAGATAGCGTATTCGTTCATTCCGGAAGTTGGAAAGCTTATCTCTGTAAAAGTCATCGGGAAAGAAACATTTGAGAGCATGAGGAAAATGGGGTTTTCACTAATCCGCTCTATTGAGAGGGAAGGGATGCAAATTGGATGAAATTGAATTAAGAGTTAAGAAGGCTGAGAAACTCCTCCAAGATGGTAAAAAAGAATTTGAGGTAGGGTTGTATGAAAGATGCTGCAGTACATCGTATTATTCAATGTTTCATGCCGCAAAAGCCATGATTCTCTGCCTTGGAAGAGACTCCAAGACGCACAGAGGAACGATTTACCTGATATGGGAGAACAAAGAAGAGTTAAAGCTAAGCGAGAGTGATTGCTCAAAGCTAAGCAGAGCATTTGACTTAAGAGAAGAGAGTGATCATGGGATTTTCAGGGAAATTTCGAAAGATTTAGCCGAGGAGATACTAAGAGACGCTGAATATTTTATCCGTAAGGCAAGAAACGTTATAGAATCAAGAAAAAGATTGAAGAGTTAACCGTTTGGAATGGGATAAGGTAGTTGAAATTACTATTCATCATGTGTAAGTTAACCTATTCTACGACTTGGATGAAAGAAAGAGACAGATGGGCTAAAAAGAGGCCATAGAAGAATTTCGCGGAAATTCAAGGCTTAAAGTAGGAGCTTTCTCGGGTCGAAAGGATTTATACTTCTCAGCCAAAAATTAAAACCCGAGGGATTAATCAAAGAACTTGAAAAGTTTGAGACCAAACTAACCAAAGAAGAAATCGATGAATTCTTGGAAGAGAGAAGTTGAATACGAAAAAGTTTATATAATTTGTAATACGTAATAGTATACATGGAAGTAATCAGCCTTAGGATTCCAAAAGATCTTAAAAAGGCTATGAAGGAGATTGAAATCAACTGGAGCGATGAAATAAGGAGATTCATTGAGGCAAAAATTAGAGAATACAGAAGGAAGAGGGCATTGGAAGAGATAGATACCATGCTCTCAACCTTACCGAGAGTGGAGAAGGGAACCGCAAGAAATTACGTGAGGGAGGATCGTGAAGGTAATTGATGCTTCATCGCTGGCTAAATACATTCTAAGAGAGGATAACTGGGATAAAGTCAGAGCGTACCTACTAAACGAGCCTTATTCTCTAACTTTAGCTTTAGCTGAGGTTTCAAGTGCGATTTGGAAGCATTGCTTGCTCTATAAGAAGGCATCCTACGAAGAAGCAAAAACCATGTTCAATGCATTGAAAAAGCTCGGAGATGTTGTGATCTTCGAACCTTTTGAGAAATATCTTGAAGATGCCATGGAGATTTCGATTGAAGAAGGAATAACTGTTTACGATGCCCTATACTTAGCTCAGGCAAAGGTGTTCGGTTGCCTTTTGACCAGCGACGAAAAACAGTGGGAAATTGCAAATAAGACGGGAATTCAATCAGAATTTATCGAGTGATTTTCTTCGATGAAGAAGGGAAAGTGCAAAACCGAAGTTAGCACGAGCTTTTGGATGAGCTTGGTAATGATAAAAAGCTTGAAAAAGCAGTAGAAGGCTACAAAAAGATGAATAACCCCTTCATCTTTACCCCAAGCTCCAAGGGCATCATAGTAAGGTAGGTTTTCTTTGTCCTTCTAATGTAGCCTGTTTCAACTACCAAAGCTTCAAATGTTTTCTTTCTTAGGCTTTCCCAATTTCTAAAAAGGAATACTATTTCCGTTCCCCTTAAGCCCGTGAAGAATCCTACTTTTGCAAAAAGCCTCTTTTTCCTTTCACTTTCTCAAGCATAGAGGTTGCTTTGTCAATTATTCCTTCATCTTCCTCGTAATCGAAGATTTTGATTGTTTCTTCCTTTCTTATGTGCTTTTTTAGCAGTTCTCTGTCTATGTCCAACTCTATCCCGTTAAGCTTCATGAATCGGTTGTAGATTGATAGGGCTACAATGACGTACTCTGCTGCTCTCCTTCCAATGTTTGCAAGCAATACTGCATTTCTTTTATCCTGTAAAATCTTCAAACCATACTTTTTCATTGCACTGTAGAGCTTTCTTGCATGCTCTTCAGAATAGATTTCATAGCAGTACTCTTCAAAGTCCTCAAGTAATTGGTAACTCTTACCAATGTCGTTGGTAATCAAAGTCTTTTCTCTTAGCTCTAAATCAGAAAAGAAAGCCGCCGGCGGGATTTGAACCCGCGACCTGGTGATTACGAATCACCCGCTCTACCAGCTAAGCCACGGCGGCATCTAAGGTTGAGAAACCCAGTGATGTTAAAAATTTTTACCCTTGATACCCCTGATAATGCCGACTATAAATTCCGCAAGCCTTTCGATGTCATGCTTCCTGAACGTCTTGAAACCGGGCACATCAGAATCGGATACCACCGCTATGATGTTACCAGAAAATTTCTCCAGCCTTGGATTAGCTTCGTCTAAGACGACTATTTTGTTCGTGGGCTCGCTGCTGAAGCCTTCTGTTAGCACAACGTCGTAATCCTCAAAAAATCGACAGATTTCCTCTAGCTTCATACCTCTCCCCAGAATCATGGCAGTTTTATCGTTTGAAACTATAGCAACGTCCGCTCCGCTCTGCCATATTCTGTGGGAATCCTTTCCTTCTTTATCTATTTCAAAATCCCTAGCGTGTTTGATAACGGCTATTTTAAAACCCCTTTGCTTTAGAATCGGTACTAGTCTTGTTATTAGCGTAGTTTTCCCGCTGCCCGAATGTCCAACTATGCTGATGATCATACAAATCTAACGGTTTCGAGGTTGTGAGGAGCCCGGGTTTCGATGCGGTACGTTTTGTAGATGCTCGAAGCAAGTTCAACGCACTTGTTTTCGTCTCCATGCACGGTTATGACCTTCTCCGGTTTGAAGCTCAGAGCTCTAATGTAGTTAATCAGTTGCTTTCTGTCTGAATGGCCCGAGAAGCCGTCAACCGTTTCTACTCTCATGTTTACGTTGACCACCTCCCTCTTCCCGTTGCTCGGGAAGGGTATTTCCCTCCAGCCTTTCTGCACTCTCCTTCCGAGCGTTCCTTCAGCCTGATAGCCGACGAATACGAGGGTGTTCCTCTCATCTTCTGCCAGCCTTCTGAAGTACTCCATAACCGGCCCGCCGTTTAGCATGCCCGACGTTGCGAGGATTATCGAGGGAGATGGATCATCGATCACTTCCTGCCTCTTCGATGGAGAATCCACTTTGACGAAGCTCTCGCTTATGAACGGGTTTATGCCGTGATGGAATATCAAGTCCCTAAGCGAGGCGTTGAGGTATTCTGGATAAGCGGTATGGATGGCTGTAGCTTCGTATATCATGCCGTCGAGGTAAACCGTAACCTCTTCGAGCTTCTTGTTTCTTATTGCCTCTTCAAGGGCTATCATTACCTCTTGGCTTCTTCCAACCGCAAATGTGGGGATTAGAACCTTCCCTCCCTTCTTCAGCGTGTCGTTTATTATGGCTATAAGTTTCTCCTCGGCCTCCCTCCTCGTTGGCTGGAGGTCGTTGCTACCGCCGTAAGTAGCTTCCATTATCAGGGCTTCGAGGCGCGGAAAATTCGTTTCGGCTCTATCAAACAGCCTGGTCCTTTCAAATTTGAAATCTCCAGTGAATGCTATGTTGTACAAACCCTCGCCTATGTGGAAGTGGGCTATTGCAGAGCCAAGGATGTGGCCGGCATTGTAAAACGTAAGCCTGACGTCAGGGCTTATGTCCGTAACAACTCCGTAGTCAAGGGTTATCGTGTGTTTAAGGGCTTCGCGTATGTAAGAGGATTCGTAGGGCGTAACGGTTCCTTCGCGTGAAGTCACTTCAATGAAGTCGAGCTGTAAAAGCACCATCAGGTCTCTTGTCGGTGGTGTGAGGTATATCGGCCCCTTGTAGCCGTATTTATAGAGTATTGGAACCAGTCCGCAATGATCGAGGTGTGCATGCGTAATAACGACAGCATCGATGCTGTCGAGGGGTTGAACTTCCGGCACGTAGAGGTATGGGGAGTGCTGGATGTTGCTTACGTTAACGCCGCAGTCAACGAGTATCTTACTTTCAGGAGTTTGAAGCAGGTAGCAGCTCCTTCCTACTTCCCTCGACCCCCCAAGGAAGGTTACTCTAACCCACTTCTCCTCATATAGCGTTCCCCTGTGTATTCTTTCCCCTATTCTCCGCAGAATTTCCTTCCTCTCATCCTTTACCCCTAGGAGATACTGCCTGATGTTGTCAACGGTCTTCGACTTGATGGGCGGAGTTCTCATCACCTTCGGACTCCAGCCCACCGCTTTCATTATCTCTCGTAGCGTTGCACCCTGCTTGCCTATTACAACTCCAGGCTTTTCAGCCTCTATTATCACCTCTCCGTTCTCTTCATCGAAGAAGAAGCTGGTAATTTGGGCATCTTCCGGCACTATCTGCCTTATAATTTCCTTAGCCTCTTCGGGCGGCTTGAGACTCTTTGGATCTGGCCTAATGAGTATTCTCTTCCTTAAGTCCTTGGCGAGCTTCTTGACTATGTCTCCACTCTCTGCAAGTTCCTGCGGGTTTTCTACGTAGATGACGAGCAATGGCCCTTCAAAATCTATGTTTTTTACGCGGATTTCCCTTGGAATCGTCCTTAACACTTTTTCTTTCAGCTCTCTAAGCCTATCACTTGCCATGGGCTTTTCAACTATTTTATTTTCTTGAAAACTTCTTCAGAATCTCATCTATCTCTTCAGATTCGAGCTGCACGTATTCACCTTCGGTTATTTTTACAGCATCTATCCCATCGCCTGAAGCGGAGTCCCTCTTCATCGCAGAAAATACGGCCCTTATGGCAAGTTCCAAGCCCTCAGCAGTCGTTATGTCCGGGCTGTACCTGTCTTCAAGAACTCCGTATGCAGTCATACTTCCCGAGCCCGTCGCTACAACTTCCTTCTCCTCTATTGCACCGCCTATCGGGTCAATTGAGTAGATACTGGCTCCTCTGCTGTCAACACCGCCTATTAAGAGCTGGACGAAGTACGGAAAGTATCTAACGGAATTCAAGATGTTCGAAAGCATGGTTGCTATTGCCTTAACCGTTGGTTTTTCTTCCTTTCTTATCTCATATAGGTTCGCTTCCACTGTGATAAGCCTTGCAAGAAACTGCGCATCTCCAACACTACCGGCTGTGGTCATCGCAACCCTGTCAGCG
The DNA here is from genome assembly GCA_003663055.1 of Archaeoglobales archaeon. GTDB lineage: Archaea > Halobacteriota > Archaeoglobi > Archaeoglobales > Archaeoglobaceae > Archaeoglobus_C. The sequence continues at coordinate 6,706 of QMZF01000012.1, forward strand.
ACGCGATAGATCTTCTTTGCTCTTTTGCTAGCTATGTAGTTGCCTATCGTAGCCCTTTTTTCCGTTGCAAGCACCACTCCGTCCTTGCAAATCAAACCAACAGTTGTGGTTCCTTTAAATACCATATCCTGTACGTCCTGCATCATATTCTTTCACTTCTCAGTTATTTTTGATTCTAGGCTTTCTGACTTGAGGCCTTAAAAAAGCCACTTAAGGCTAGCGTAACTCTTTCTAACAATTTTTAAACTTTTCGCTCTCTCGCATTTGGGCTTCCTTGAAAGGTTCTCGGTATTTTGTTAGCTGTTGATGCCTTTCTCGGTTGCGAGGCATACCTCCCATTTCTTCCTACCTCTTCTATTAGCCCCCGTTCCAGCATTCGATATACTCATTATTTATATTCTAAATAATTAATGAAAAACAAAATTAAAGTTTACATTTTTATTCTATTGGACAAAGCGAGGCACAGCAAAGCATAAATATTTGATAGTTTGTCACTTAGACTCAAAGTTTCAAAATGTCAAGGTGAAAGTATGAGCGAGATCGGGAAGAGGATAAGGTTGGAGAGAATAATAGACAGAAACAGTGGAAATACAGTAATAGTCCCGATGGACCACGGACTGTCCATGGGCCCCATAGAGGGGATCGTAGACATGCCCAAAACCATAAACGCAGTTGCCGAGGGTGGAGCGAACGCTGTTGTAATACATAAGGGAATCGTACCCTTTGGTCATAGAGGATACGGAAAAGATGTCGGGCTGATAGTACATCTAAGTGGTTCAACATCGCTCAGCCCCGATCCGAACGAAAAGGTGCTCGTTTGCAGCGTTGAGGAGGCGATAAAGCTTGGGGCTGATGCTGTAAGCGTACACATAAACATAGGGAGTAAAACCGAGGCGGAGCAGCTCGCTAAACTTGGAGAAGTGAGCAGAGCATGTAAGGAGTGGGGAATGCCTCTACTTGCTATGATGTACCCGAGGGGCGACGGAATAAATCAGTTCGATGAAAAAGCAGTTTCGCTGGCAGCGAGAGCCGGAGCTGAGCTCGGTGCAGACATAGTTAAAACGAACTTCACTGGCAGCGTCGACTCGTTCAAGCGGGTTACCGCAGGCTGTCCTGTGCCTGTTGTGGTTGCCGGCGGGCCAAAGATGAAGAGCGAAGAAGATATACTGAAAATGGTCGAGATGGCGATGGAGGGAGGAGCAAGGGGTGTAGCAATAGGCAGAAACATATTCCAGGCCAACGATCCAACGAGGATGACGAAGGCCATTGCGATGATAGTCCACGAAAATGTCAGCGCAAGGGAGGCTTTGGAGTTTCTGAGAAGTGAATGACTTAAACTCCTTAAATTTTTTTCAAACCAATTTTTTTAGTTACAGCTCACTACAACTCAGCAGACTCCCAAGAATAGTTTTGCAACGAATAAATCGGGCAAATCGATAACCAAAGACTCAAAACCATTTTATACCACGCAGATTACTTGTAGCCATGATAGCCGACGTTTACATAGAGCTTAAAGAGGGTGTGGCGGATCCCGAAGGAGAAGCTACGAAAAAGGCTTTGCGTTTGCTCGGTTTTAAAAACGTAAAATCCGTCTCCTCGAGAAAGGTTTTCAGAATAGAGATCGATGCAAGGAGTAGAGAGGAAGCCGAGAGGGAAATAAGGCAAATGTGCGAAAAACTCCTCGTTAACCCTGTTATTCAAAATTACAGCATAAGGTGGGTGGAGTAATGCTCTACCGCAGAGCAAACACGCCTTTTGAGCTTTATGAGATTAACGTACTAGAGGCGAGCGACGAAGAGCTTGTCAAGATCAGCGAAGAATTAGGCCTAGCGCTAAACCTAGATGAAATGAAGAAAATAAAGGCCTACTTCTCCAAAAAAGGTAGAAATCCGTATGACATAGAACTGCAATCCATCGCCCAGGCTTGGAGTGAGCACTGCTGTTACAAAAGCTCGAAGTGCTACCTTAAGCAGTTTTTATTCGATGTAGATGCAGAGTACGTAATTTCTGCCATAAAAGAAGACGCTGGGGTTGTTGAGTTCGATGAAGAGTACGCATACGTTGTAGCTCTTGAATCCCACAATCATCCTTCAGCAATAGAACCCTACGGTGGAGCAGCAACCGGCATAGGCGGAATTCTTCGCGATGTTCTGTGCATGGGTGCTCAGCCCGTAGCCCTTGTAGACCCCCTCTTCTTTGGAAGACCCGATACAGCTAGCAACGAAATACCCAAGGGAACTAAACACCCCCTTTACCTTCTCTCCGGAGTTGTGGCTGGCATAAGGGATTACGGCAATAGAGTCGGCATACCCACAATTGCGGGAATGGTTTTCTTCGATGACGCATACCTAACGAACTGCTTGGTTAACGTCGGATGCATAGGTATTGCAAGGAAGGACAGAATAATTCACAGCAAGGTTGGCGGAGCGGGAGACCTCTTCGTTCTTGTCGGGGGCGCAACAGGCAGAGACGGCATACACGGAGTTACCTTCGCTTCTGCTGAGCTTGAGGAGGAGAGCGAGGAGAAAGCTAGGAGTGCAGTACAGCTAGGAAATCCGATTATGAAGGAGCCCCTCATTCACGCATGCCTCGAAGTTGTGGAAAAAGGGCTGCTTACAGGCATGAAAGACCTTGGTGGAGGGGGCTTAAGCTGCGTTGTTGGTGAGATGAGCTTGGCTGCTGGATGCGGGGCTGAAGTTTGGCTTGAGAAGGTGCCGCTGAAAGAGAAGGACATGGCTCCATGGGAAATCTGGATTTCTGAAAGCCAAGAAAGGATGATGCTAACCGTTAAGCCGCAGCACGTTGATGAAGTGCTGTACATCTTCCAGAAGTGGGACGTGCCGGCAGTAGTGGTTGGAAGGGCAACCGACGATAAAATCCTCAGAATATACTACCACGGTTACAAGATCTACGAAATGGACATAGAATTTGTTGTCTCAGCTGTTGAATACTGCAGGCCGTACGTGATAAAAGAGGTGGAAGCTATTGACAACGTTAATGAAGCGGACTTGGAGAGAACACTGCTCTCAATGCTCTCCCATTATAATATAGCGAGCAGAGAGTGGATAATCAGGCAGTACGATCACGAAGTTAGAGCCTCAACGATTGTAAAACCTCTCCAGGGAAGGATTAACAGAGAAGGGCATGGAGACGCTGCAATTGTAAAACCAACCGAATCCTGGAGGGGCATCGCTGTAACAGCCGATGTCAACCCATGGATGACCGCAATAGATGCGTACTGGGGAACAGCCTCAGCCTTCGATGAAATGGTGAGAAACCTCATTGCAGTTAATGCAACCCCCCACAGCTTTGCCGACTGCTTGAACTTTGGAAATCCGGAAAAACCAGAAAGAATGGGAGGATTCGTTGAGAGTGTAAGAGCTTTGGGCTGGATGGCCAGGAACTTCGGCTTGCCGTGTGTAAGCGGTAATGTTAGCTTTTACAACGAAACGCCCCATATGAGTGTTCCTCCAACTCCAACGCTGATGGGTATTGGAATTGTAGAAGACGTTAGAGATGCAGTAACCGCAGACTTCAAGCGTAGCGGGAACGGAATAGTTCTCGTCGGCGAAACTTCGAAGGAGTTTGGTGGCAGTCTTTACTGCAAGATTACGGGTATGAAGAGCACGGTAGTTCCAAAGACTTCTCCAGACAGGCTAAAGAGGTACAGCAACGCTATGCTTGAGGCTTTCAAGAACTTCAAAGTTTATTCGTGCCACGATGTTGCGGAGGGCGGTATTGCGGTTGCGATTGCTGAGATGTGCATAGCCTCTGGCATTGGGTGCGGCGTTGATATTAGTTGCGTTAACGGCAAAGCGTACATAGCGTTATTCTCAGAATCCAACACGAGGTGGGTTCTTGAAGTAAAGGATGCCAGAGAGGTAGTTGAATTCTTCAACGAAAAAGGATTGAAGGCATACCATCTTGGCTATACCGGTGGAGATGCTTTTGAGGTGGAAAAAGCCTTCAGCTTATCCATTGAGGAACTCGACAAAGCCTGGAGAAATGGATTAACGAGATTTACGGGGTGGTAGTTTGGATAGGAGTGAAATAAGGGTTGCTGTTTTGAGAATTGAGGGAACGAACTGCGAGGATGAAACAGTAAAAGCATTTAGAGAGCTGGGAGTTTTTTGCGAAGCTGTCCACCTCAAGCAGTTCTACAGCGACATGATAAGAGATGAAGAGCAGAGAACGCTAGCCGACTACAATTGCCTTGTCTTTCCCGGTGGTTTTTCAGCTTGCGATTACGTGAGGGCTGGAGCAATTTTTACTGCAAGACTCAAAAGCGCGCTCCGTAAGGATCTTGAGGAATTTATAAAAC
>QMZF01000013.1 GCA_003663055.1 Archaeoglobales archaeon
AGAATTACAGATAGGGCTTTGCTGTCAACGTGCATTAACCATTTTTCCACTTCTTCTGCCTACTGCTCTATTCTTCAATAATCTTCAACTTTGAGCCCTTTGATCCTCTTAAAATGCTCGTCTCTCGTGACGAGTGTTAAATCGTACACAATAGCAGTTGCAGCGATGACAACGTCTGGAAAAGGTAGCATTTCACCTCTTTTTGCAAGTGAAGCGTCAATTTCTGCAGCTTTCTTTGCTATCTCATAGGTGTAAGGGATGATCTCAAATCTACTGAGAGCTGCTTCTCCACTCCTCAGCTTTTGCTCGTTTCCAATGTAAAACAAACCCCTCAAAACTTCGTGAGCAGTCACAACCGAGATCGCCTTTGTCGATGGACTGCTATCAACTTCCTCGGCCTTCTTTAAAGCTCCCCCTTCGTGTCTGAAGAGGTCGATAACAAAGGTGGTGTCGAAAATCCACATCAGAGCATCCCTCTAAGTCTTTTCAGGTCTATCTCTTTCTGCCTCTCAATCAGCTCCCTGATTTTCTCAGCTTCGTCATCTTCGAGTATTTTTGGAATGTCGCTTATCTTCTGCCTTCTCAGCAATCTTCTGATTACATCGCTGAAAGATTCGCCCTTCATCTTTGCCTTCGAGAGCATTTCGTAAACGTCATCCGATACAGCTATTGTTTTTGCCATTATTGTGTATTGGTATGTATATGTTATAAAGCTTTGGCTCTTTTTGCCACTAATGAAAAAACTAAGCAGTGATTCTGCCGGCCTATTAATTTCCACCACCAAATGGAGTTTGAATTTGAATGATTGAGTCCGCTACTTCTCCTTTAAGTCTTTTACTTGCGATTTTGAGGAGGTTTTTGAGTCCGGTTGTAAGGTATGTTTTCCTGAAAAATACGTCGGGGTTCTGGTCTTCAACAGCTCTCTGCTGGAATACCAGACTTTATTGTGCATGTACTAGGTAAAATGGATGAAAATCTCGTAGTAATCGAGGTAAAATCTATCAAACGAGCTACTGAAAATAATTTTGTACAATTAAAAAACGATATCAAAAAGCTTAAGGAATTTATTGGCAACGCTGGATATTATAGGGGAATCATGTTCATCTTTGGAAATGCAAACCGAGGTATAAGAGAGATAAGAGAGAGTTAAAGATTGGACTGAAGATGATGAGGGGTGCATATTTTTGATGGCACCGATGCCCATATGAGGAGCCAAAAGTAATTCTACCAGAGGGTACTAATCGAGAAATTCCGTTGGCTTTGCATCCTTGACCCTCACTTCACTTATTATTCTTTCCTTCCCCGTCAGAAATCCATCGAGTAGCTTCTTCTCCTTGCTGTCGTTTGGTAAACATTCAGAGACAGGCTGAGCAAATCTGAAGAAAGAATCTTTAAGCCAGCCCGTTTGCTGGAGGGTTTCGGTAATTTCATCCTTCCTATCTTTCTCCCACAGCAATAGGACTTTGTGCAATATGTCAACAAGCTCTTTTGCATCTTCAAGTTCCTTCAAGTCTCTTTCGTGAGGTCCGAGGAGATATATGTATTCCTTGTCTTTGACAACGAAACTCCTGTTCCAGACTTTTTCGAGGTCAACACCAACACTCTGGGCTAACTTCCTTGACTTCGTTGAACCAGCCTGTTGGCTGTCTCTGCATTTTTCTTGCGACGATGTAGATTGAAGGTGCTAATGCCGCAGATTCTTTTGCTCTTTAATCTTGTTGTCATCTCGGTGTTTATGGGCCATGAAGCTGTAATGACTAAGCCAGAATCTAATAGGGCGTTGATTACTGCCTCCCAGCCAGCAGTGGTTTTGTGGGCGTAAACGATTACTGCTATACCACCTGGCTTGAGAATGCGATGAATTTCTTTAAAGGATTAAGGTCGTAGCTTTTTTCTTGATTGCTGTTCTCAAAATCCTCAAGTCCCCTCTTTCGTCCGTACTTCTGCGGATACTCCAATACAGCCTTCAGAATCAAAACAGCCACGGGGTTGTAATCTGAAGCATACCTTTCACATCCAAGCCTTAGAGCTTCAAGAGGTATGGCTCCACCACCGGCAAACGGGTCTGGAACCTTTGGATGTAGCCCAAAGCCTTCCTGATGTCCTCCCTCGCCTTCTCAATGTACGTCGGATTCAGTGAATTCTCTCATTTGCATAACTCAGTTATGAAATTCTTTATTTTCTCAGCCTCTTCAATTGATTGAGGAGCTGGAATTAACGCAGCGTAAGCCGTCGCTCTTGAAGCTGCAAGAGGTCGCCTCGCCCACCATATATGCAAAGTTGAGATGTGTCCGTGCCTGATGTTCTTCTCTCTCACAGACTCTCCGCTTATCTCCTTGACTGGAAATGTTTCTTCGATGAATGACCTTCTGATGGGGAACTCGTCCATGTTATCACCCTATCACTTGTCTCTGCAGTTTCGTGATATATCTAAACTCTCTTGAATTCTTCAACAAATTTAGTCTCTAAAACTTTTCTAAAGTGCTTAAATTAGTGCTTAAATTCTTCATTATTTTCGTATCTGGGGCTATTGGGTTTCACCATTATCAACCCCCCTTGAATCTTGGACTTGATTTATTTCTAAGGTGTAGGCATTACCATTCCATTTCAACCCAAAAACAAATCTCTCAAACTCACCCCTAAACCAGAATTTTTCAAAAATTTCTGGTGCTGGTGTCCAGTATTTTTCCATGTCCTCAATAGTAACTTTCCCCTTTAGCTTAGCCTCGTTGAACAAAGCTGATGCAACCCTTTCTACACCTTTAAAATTTTTTACAGAATCAGTTCCACAGCAATTTTCTGTGTCGTTTAGATAATAAGGAACCGGATCTCCATCAGAGCATATACTAAAACTCATTCCCAGCTCATTTGCAATCGTTTTGAGCTTTTTATAAATACCAATCTTCCTTTTCAAGTCGAACCGATAATAGTAGCTATTTTTTACAAAGGTCGCTCTTAGGACAATCCCTGTGCTTTTTTCCACGTTTTCCAGCATTTTTTCAGTTCCTCTGAAGAATTCCACAAGCACATGTCTCGCACCTGCAGTAGAGTAGGCTTCCAATAATCTCTTTGCTTCCTTTAAATTCACGCGCGGAATTATAGGAGAAAACCTCGCAGTTGTAAAATATCCACTTTCACTAAGGCATCTAAGAGCTTTAAGTCTATCAGAAGGTTTAGGAGCGCCTGGTTCAATTGATCTTGCAAGGTCTTCCTCCAACGTTGTAATCGTAACCTGTATGACTGCCAACTCACTTTCTATCACATCCGTGTATTCGGCCACGAGTGGACTTTTAGTAACTATCAGGTACGGGTACTCGTATCTATTGAGAATTTCTATAACCTGCTTTGTTACTCCCCATTCTTCCTCCTGCTTTTGGAAACAGTCTGTTAAACCTCCAAGTCTAAAAGGTATTCTTCTCCGTATTGTTCTTCCGATGTCTCCATCCAGCCTGTGATCTATGTACTTCTCTAAAAGTCTTTCAACATGTTTTGGGTCAGCTTTTCTAACGGTTCTCCAATAACCTCTTCTTTCAAGTAAGTTTTTAGCATAGCAGTAGACGCAGTTATGAACGCATCCAGAATAGGTGTCAAGTCTGAGAGGATAATGGCATGTAATTAGTTCATGTCCTGTCCTTGGCAGGTTTATTGGTCTTTTGTATATCAGTTCAGACATTTCTATTTTTCTCCTTTAGTAAGTTTTCAATTGCATCCCCATCTGCATCGCTTATAGGCACAACACTATGCCTTAGATGCGCCGAAGTTATTGGAACTCTAGTATCTAACCTTATTATATTTAACCTCTTCAAATCATCAAATGTTACTGGATTGGAAAACTTTGCTATCAATTCTGTTCTAACTCTGTTTGGGTATTTCTCACCTTTGAGTTCGAAATAATCTTTCCATTCGTCTACAACTTCCTCGCTCTCAAGAGGTTCGTCTACGGCCTTAACTATTTTGAATATTCCAATACCTTTATTTTTATATGTATAATAAATAAAAACTCTTGTCCCTTTCTTAATCCATTTAAAGAACAAACTTTTTGAACGTGCTGGAACGCCTATCAATCTATTATATATGTCGTTTAAATCATGTTCTTTTGACATACATACTATGACGGAGTTTGTATAACCTTCTTCTGACTTCAGTTCATTAATAACATCATCAGCTATCTTACATTTTCTTTCATACTCCTTTTTCTTTAATTTGTATCTTTTAAGGTCTTCTTTTGAAACTAAATTCGCCTTTGAACTATGCCAAATTCTCTCAAAATAATTAAATATATCTATAATTATTTTATCTTCGTAATTGCCTTCGATCACCAAACAGCTTTCAACGTTGCTTACGAGGCCACCAGCAGTAAGGTTTGATGAACCAACTACAACTCTAACCAAATCTTCGCTCTTAAATATGTACAACTTAGGATGAAAACCAATTTCATCACTACCAGATGTCTTGTATTCCTTACATTCAGCACCAAACTCCATTAACTTCTCTATGCATTCTGGATCGGTCAATAGAAATTCGAAGCTAAATATTACTCTCACTTTCTTGCCATGTATTACATCCTTAACTAACTCAAGTCCACTACTTTTGACATACGCGACAGCAATATCGATTTCTCTAGAGCTCTCTGCAAACTCCTTAAATAAATCTATTAACTTTGAGTCTGAATTATTAACAAGACCAAGAACTTCAGCCATATTTTAAACCTTCTCCACCCTTCCTTTCCACTTCCACTTGTTAACTGGCACAATGAATCTAACCGACTCAACCTTCTCAATAACTTCAAGCTTCTCAGCAGGATTGTTTATGATGTAAAGTTTTGGATTTATTGCCGCATTCTCAACAATGTAGAGCCAGTACTGCTCTTTAAATCTCTTAGCCTTAAACCACTCGTTTGGTGTCAAAGCAACATCTCCAGTCGTTGCTCTCGCCTTAACCTCGATATACCTAACCTCTCCGTCACCTTTTGAACGAATATCGTATCCTAGATTTAAAGCTGAAACATCCTCTGGAGCTCTGCCGTGCATTCTCTCATAAGCCATTGCCACCTCCATACCAATTCTCTCAATCTCCTTGTCGCTCACCATCTCATCGCCTGCAACAGCTCTCACAACACCAACGAGCTTTGGCATACTGACGGTTAGATTTTTCTCCCTCTCAATCTCCTGAGCTCCTTTAAAGCTTCCTCATACTCTCTCTTTCTCCTCTCAGCCATCTGAATTGCTAGGTCCATCTTTTCCCCTTTCTCGGCCCTATCGTAGTAGTCCATGAGCTTTGAATCCAGCTCAGAAATCAGATTCTCTAGTGACCTCACCCCGTACTTCTCCTTTATTTTAGCCTGTCTCAACCTCTCCTCAAGCAATTCTGCCTTAAAATTCATCAAAGCTTTTATTGCGTAGCTTTCTGCATCTCTTTTTCTATCCTTATTGAAATCAAAGGTGCCGCTTGATGGGGCTAAATCCCAGATTATGGATGGGTTTACTTCCCTTAGTTCCTTACCATCATCGTAAATCGCAACATTCATTGCGAGGATTGGATCAAACAATGAAGCGAGTTTGAAGCGATAAGCCTCTAAAGCAAGGAAAACGTCCTCAGAATTTGCTGAAAAGTCTGTTTCGAAAGTAAAAACCGTTATTCTGTTCAGTTCTTCTTTTGGAATTATTGTATCGATGTACTGATTACTGTTGATTGTAGCTCCGACAATCCTCAAAACTCTCCCAAGATCCTCAACCTTCTCAATTCTAACTGGTTCTGGAAAGAGCGAGGATTGTATGACTGTGCCGCTTTTAAGTTCCATGAAATACTTATAGCAAATTTGGTTATATATCTAGTTTGCTATTAAAGGGTTCTGTTGGGTTTGGGATGATTCATACCTCATCATAACTAACTATAAATTTATCATGTATAATCTAGTCCACCCGCATTTCGACTGGAAGAAGAAAACGCACTCACTCCAGTGGAATAAAAAGGAATTTCCTATGGAAACGGAGAATTTGAGTTGCTTTATCAAAGTTCTCCAATCGTTCAATCCTTCAACTCCTGCAACTTCGGCAGGAATCTTGCCTCCAAGCGATGTGTGAGGTCTCACAAAGTTGTAGTGAACTTCCCAACCCTTTAGCAAATTCTCTATTGTCTCAATCCTATCCCTTCGACTCTTCCTATTGCTTCCTAACCCCCTCGCTGGCTTTGTTCTGTCCTTGAGAGTTCCATGCAGCCTTTCAACCATGTTGTTGTTTATTTCTCCTCTAAGCCTAACCTTCCTAATTAGTTCGGGACGCTGATCCTTGTAGCGAACCCAGAATGTCTTTGTTAACCCTTCTTGTAGGCTGGCAAGCCGTCAGTCTTTATTTTCTTCGGTGTATCCGCCTTCTCCTTAGCTTTCTCAAATAGTTTTATCGATCTTCCTCAGTTCTAGCTTTTGATAAATGAGATGGCTACCATAAAGCGTGTTTTCTCATCCAGTTGAAGGAAGCCTTCAAGCCCTGCAACATGCTCGCCGTCCTGATAGAGCCTGAGGAAGAGGAAAGCGTATTGCTTAAGAATGTGACAGATCTTGCTGTTATGTACTTGGGAAGATATTACACTTACATGATACAAACCGCTGGATGGAAAGCGGGGAAAAATTCAAGGAATTCTTGCACTCTTGAGAACTTTAATCATAAAGAGGGGGCTTTCGAGTCCTCAAGCTCTCGTTAAAACCTTCAGCAAGCTCGTGGAGAAGAGGGGAAGATACATTGAACTGCTTGAGCAAGGTTACAATCCAGAAGAGGCTGAAGAGAAAATAGCTCAGGAACTCGAAGATTACGGTAAGAAGCTCGATGAACTACTCACTGGCGATATTGGAGAGTACGAGAGTGAACTTGACGAGGAATTCGACAGATTGGCGTCGCGGTTCGATAAATTCCTCGACGAGTCTTTTAGAGAAATTGGAAGCAACGATTGACATAGCAAAAAAGATACTCGCTGGAGAGATTAGAGATTCGAAACTTGAAACGCTGAAAAGAATTTTAGGGTTAGTTTATCGTTCGAGTGAGCTGCCAGAAGAATTTGGAGATTTATCAGGCGGGAAAGTCATCATTTTTACGGAGTTCAAGGACACAGCTCACTATCTTTACAAAAAGCTACTCGAATGGGCTGAAAAAGAACTCGAAAATAGAAATGCTGTTAAAATATTCACTTCAGATAATAGCAGCGAAATAGAAGACATAAAGAGATGGCTCGCCGAAAAGGGAGAAAGGATTTTGATAACCACCGATGTCGCTGGAGAAGGTTTAAATCTGCAGCATGCGAATATACTCGTAAATTACGAGATTACTTGGTCTCCAGTGAGACTTGAGCAGAGGATCGGCAGAATCTGGAGATACGGGCAGAAAAGGACTACTTACGTTTTCAATTTGTTCTTAGCCGATGCGTTAGAAAGAGAAGTTGCAGAGGTCGTATTCTCTAAGCTCTACGGAATATCTATCTCCCTTGGGAAGCTTGAGCCGATAGTTGGTGAAAAGATATTCCTTTCGACGATAAAGAACGAGCTTTTGGAGCACGCGCTTGAGGACAGAACTATTGGGGGATTTATACCTATCGAACTCGAGTTCAAAGATAGAAAGGTTACACTCTCAGAGATGAGAATTATCGAACTCGTAACGAGAGATGCAAGGGCATTTGTCAACGCTTTCATTGCTGCTCTCAAAAAATTGGTCAGAGAGATCAAGCTTAAGAGGGTTTACCCATCCTCAGTTGAAGCTGAGAGGGTTCGAAACGATCTCCGATATTTGACTGGATTTAGAGATACATCCGAAGTTATGGAAACTGCGAGAAACATCGTTTTACTTATCTCCGAATTCGTAAACGCAGAGATTGAGGAGAGAGAGGAGAAGATACTGTTAAAGCTAAAAGACGGAAAAATCATAGACTTATCAAAGAAATCGCCAGAAGCAATTCTAACTGGAATTCTGCAGAATTTCGAGGTAGATTGTGCGAAGTATTTCGTTTTCAAGTCGGACAAGAAAGAGATTTTCGCGCTTTCTGAAGTCGAGATTTCCGTTGCTGAAGAAGTAAGATATATGGAGCCGGTAGGCATATCCGCAGATTTCGAAACTAAGAAATTGAAAATTTGGAGGGGTAAGCTGCTCTTGGAAAAACTACAAGGGCTTTTAATGCAAGCACTCCCCGTTGATGAGGTCTATGGCCTGGAAGATGTCCTTAATCAGATTCCGCAGATAATAATTGCAGCTAACAGCACCTACATCCAAAATGAGGCAAAAGAGGGGATTCTGAAGGTTATCGAGAACGTTAGAAAATACGAAGACGTGAAAAGTCACTCAGAGGGCGAAGTTTCTTTTTCCACGAAAATCCAAAATTAAAATAAATGATCCGAAATTTATCTTCTTGAGTTCTATTCTCCTTCCTGAAGCTGAGATAGTTCTCAGTAATGAAGTATGGGACTGGACTGAAGACGAGAGCATACCGATTGTAATGAACTATGAGGGGCTGAAAGGTAGAGAGGCTTCACGAGTATCCGGCTTTGAACACTTCGATGTTAGGAGTGTAAAGAGAGACAAGGAAGGGGGTGTCGTTGATGAAAGAATAATTGAAGTAAAAACGAAATTGGGAAGGAGCCTAAGTGTGAGTCTTAAAAGAGAAGAGTATGAGCTTGCCAGAAAGCTTGGCGACAAATATTGGATATACTTGGTTTATGGCATCGGAACAGAAAAACCGGCGATATTGGCAATTAGAAACCCGCTGAAACGATTACCGTTCAGGAAAAAGGAAGCTCTTGAAAGAAGAGAAGAATACTTTTTTGGAATCTAATCTTTAGAAAGAGGTATGTCAGAGCCAACTACATTCGAGATCGGAAGAACTAAGATAACAATCTACGGTGGTTTGAACACCATAGGCGGAAATTGCGTAGTTATTAGATCTCCAACACAATCAGTAATGCTCGATCAAGGAGTAAATTTTCTGCAGTTAAAGAGTTTCTATGGTCTCTCAATTCAACCAGAAAGTGTTGAGGAACTTAGAGATATGGGAGTTTTACCACCCAGAGAAGCTTACGATGATATTGAGGAGGTATATATTTCCCATCTTCACTTAGATCATCTTGGAAGTCTGAATTTCCCGAATGAGGAAATTTCCGTTTATTTGCCTTCAAGAGAAGTAGCAGAGGTCTTGTCGCACTCCTGGTGGTTCGGGTGGAAGCAGCAGTTACTGCCCCAAACGCTTTCTTTCGCTGGTTTCGAGGATGTAAAAGAAAGTAAGAGTCTTAAGTTCACGAATGTGTCTCAGCGCTTATCCTTCATATGCGTTCAGAATTGATACCGATGACGTATCGTTAATCTACACTGGAGATTTTAGAGTTAAATCCCTCCGGTTTGGAGATTCACTTTCTAATCTAAGTATACTCGCCGAGGATGGTGTAGACATTGCTATCATCGAGGGAACTAATTTCGGTAGAAGGATGAACTACCTGACACCGAACCAATTTGAAGCTCTGTTTGATGAGCTTTTTGAAAACTATAGACAGAAGATTCTGTTTTTTACAGCTCATCCATTAGATTTTGAAGCAACTCTCTCGGTAATTGAACTACTGTGGAAACATAGTTACGTGCCTGTTTTTGAGAATCCATACTATGCACAAATTCTCGATGTCATGATCGAAATCTCAAACTATACGGTAGAGAACGACCTCATTTTCACACCTATGAGGACTTCTGGGATTAAAACATACGAAAATTTCGAGATAGAATATTTGAGCAATTTAAAGGACATGAAATTAGCATTTTTTATTCCGATCTCTGGTATAAAGGACATGGAGACTATTCTTAGATTGTTAAATCTACTTGGCGAAAACATCCTTCACGTTACAATTATAGGAGAGTCAATCGAAGAAGAGTGGATAATTGAGGAAAGAAAACTTGAAAACTGGCTCAGTTTGCTGGGTATAACAAGCTACAGAATACACCTAAGCGGACATTATCACCCCTACGAGTTTGTAGAGATTATTGATGCAATAAAACCCAAGAAAATAATTCCAATTCACACCATGCAGCCTGAAACCATGTTAAATTTGTTTCAAAAATTCTCCCAGAAATTTAGTTAAAAAAATAATCACTATTAAAATCTTTTTACTCACTCTCTGCCAAAGCTTTAACTCTGAAATCATAGTGCTAGCCTTACTTTGGTTTTACCGTCAAATCTTAAAGATTAGCTGTTGTACTTTGGCTCAAACATGGCTATCAGCATAGGTAGTCCTTTGAGAGTTGTCAAGCAATATTAAAAACTCCAGAGCCGGACTTAGATTCTTCGAGCGAGCTGCATTCTCATAGTTTTGCTGTGTAAGCTTCTTTTGCTGGAACATATTTTCTACGCTCATCCTTTTCCCAAATCTTAGACCTTGTGCAAGATACAATGAATGGACTTTAGTTTCCTATCTTCAAGTCTTTTATAACTCTGTCAACAAGCTCCCTTCTCTGGCTATCTTTTCAGAATCTATCTATTTTTACAGGTAGTTATGCGGGGGGCGGGATTTGAACCCGCGGACCCCTTCGGGACAGGGTCTTAAGCCCTGCGCCTTTTCCTGGCTAGGCAACCCCCGCTTTTGCCGGTTAGGTGGTACCAATCTAAGGTTCTGCCAGTGGAATTGCTCATCTTGTTACGTTCTTGTTTGTGCTAAGGCGTACTATCGCCGGACGTAACTTAATGCTTTG
>QMZF01000014.1 GCA_003663055.1 Archaeoglobales archaeon
CCCATCTCAAGCTTTTTGAGTCTATACTCAACTCTAACAAGCTCCTCTCTAAGCTCTAAGAGTTCCTTTCTTAGCTCCTCTATTTTCATTTCCATGTATCATTACAGGCTACAAACCTTAAATAGTTTAGTATCAGACTCCTGCCATAGCTGAACATCTTTAAGCTATGGAGTGTAAAAATAATCAGGTGCTGAGCATGGAAAGAATAGAGAAAATAAAAAGTGAAATACTTCCAGTGCTGAGAAAGCATGGCGTGAGGAGAGCGAGCTTGTTTGGTTCTATCTCCCGGGGAGAGGAAACAGAAAAAAGCGATATCGACATACTTGTGGAATTTGAAGGAAGAAAAAGTCTTCTCGACCTTGCGGGACTTAAGATTGAGCTGGAGGAGAAGCTTAAGAGAAGGGTAGATGTTCTTACTTACAAATCTATTCATCCTTTACTGAGGGAAAGAATTCTGAGCGAAAAGGTGGATATCCTGTGAAGAAGGATGCTAGAACCTTTCTGCTGCATGTGCTTGAGAGTATAGAGGTTATAGAGAGACATACGCAGGGTATGAGCAGGGAGGAATTCATGGAAGACTTGAAAACGCAGGATGCTGTGCTTAGAAGGCTTGAAATTATAGGCGAGGCTGTAAAGAACATTCCGCAGGATTTCAGGGAAAAATATCCCCAAGTACCTTGGAAGGCGATTGCCGGAACTAGGGATATTTTGATTCACGAATATTTTGGAGTTGATCTGGATCTCGTCTGGGAGATAGTTGAGAGAGATTTACCCGAGCTTAAGGAGAAAATTCAGAAAATTCTTGATGAAGTTGGTAGATAGCACAGCAGATTCGAGTGTCTTTCTTCAACCTCTAGAAGCTTAGTTTTTTAATGATCAAACAGAACCCCGAGTCAACGGGTACGTTTGAAAAAAGAGAATAAAAGACAGTCTAGTTTGAAAAAAGAGAGCAGCCAGACAAATTTGTTATATCATTTGGGTTTCGACTTCTGTGGGATTTCCGAATTACCATCTAAGGTAGTCTTATGGGACATGCAAACACATCTAAAAATTTTCAGAAACGGTTCAGAGAAGTGCAGAAAGAGCGATTGAAGTGTATGAATCTGGAGATTATAATTTTAACTTAGTAGGTGTAGCTCAGGGAAACAGTATAAAAGAATACTTGGCAGAGGGCAGGAGAGTAACCCAGAAGAGATCTGTAAATCCATTCACGGGCTCATGTCCCGCTGCGGGCAAAAACGTTATAAGCATGGGCCCGAGGGGATTCGAACCCCCGACCTTCGCCGTGTGAAGGCGACGTCATAACCACTAGACTACGGGCCCCTTTTAACATTTAGTTCTGCCTAGTTCAGTTCTGCTTACTGATTTTTATTTACAGTTAGCGTAACTTCATCGCTTGGTAGGTTTATGAAGATTGCGGTATAGAATAGAGTAAGTGAGTTAAGAGAAAAACAAAAAGCCCAGAATTTCGAAACTTGACTACTGCTGGTCACCATATAGACAAGCTTGACAGTCGGATATAAAGCGCATTCCCCTATAGCCACAGTGCCCATTCTGTCAAACAAACTCCAACCCAATCCAAATGCAACTGCTTTCATGAAGTAGGTTCAGCCTAAGACCAGATAGATTTAAAAAGGGTTGTAGAAATAGAATATGAGGTGGTATAATGACCACCATAGAACTTCTTGCTGAAAAATATGGACTTGGTATTAAAAAAGTATATCCCGAAGACTGTCAGCTCTGCATCGCTGGTTATACGGGAAAAAGGTGTAAATACCTCATCAAAATCAATAAGGAGTACTTTTGCATCAGAGAAGCTGTGAAGGAGGTGGATTCTCGTCTTAAGTTTTAATTTTTTTCATCAAGTTTTTATAAGCCTTCGAACCTCTCTGAGTGATGATAGTTCACCCCGTCGATTACCGCTACGGAACTCCTCAGATGAAGAGGATTTGGAGTGAGGAGAGTAAGATAAAGAGGATGGTAAGAGTCGAAATTGCCCTTCTTAAGGCGCTTGCAAAGCGTGGTTATCTCAGCGAGGAGGAGGTAGAAGAGGTAAAGAGAAAAGCGTTGCAGATAAAGCCGGAGAGGGTTAAGGAAATCGAGGCCGAGATAAAGCACGATATAATGGCCCTGGTTAGGGCAATATCGGAAATCGCTGGAGATGCTGCTAGGTGGATTCATTTTGGAGCCACTTCTAACGACATAATCGATACGGCAACTGCTACGCAGCTCAGAGATGCGGTAAAGATTTTTGAACTTAGGCTGAGGAAGCTCGCCAAACTCCTCCTCCAGAAGGCTGAGGAATACAGGGACGTTGTTTGTTTGGGCAGAACTCACGGCCAGGCAGCGTTGCCCACAACCTACGGATTCCGTTTTGCATTGTGGGCTTCTGAAATAGCCAGACACTACCAACGACTTCAGCAGATGAAAGAAAGGCTTCTCGTTGGCCAGATGAGCGGGGCTGTTGGTACACAAGCCGCATTTGGCAGCGAGGGGATAGAGATAGAGAAGGACGTTATGTCTTGCTTAGGACTCAAGCCAGCCGTAATTTCAAGTCAGATAATTCCTCGAGATGTGTACTGCGAGTATGTAGAATTCCTTGCAAATCTTGCAGCAACGCTCGAAAAGATGGCAACAAACGTTAGAATTCTCCAGAGAGCGGAAGTTGGCGAAGTTATGGAGCACTTCGGAAAGAAACAGGTTGGAAGTTCAACCATGCCTCACAAGCGTAATCCCATTGATTGCGAAAACATCTGCGGGCTTGCAAGGGTTGTCAGGGGATTTGTAGAACCGCAGCATCAGTCTTCAATTTTATGGGAGGAGCGCGATCTGACGAACTCTTCAGCAGAGAGAATAATCCTTGTTGAGGCATCTGTTCTTGCAGACCACATTCTGGATAAAATGATAAAGGTTATTTCCTCCCTTGCCCTTGACATGGAAAATGTAAAGAGAAATCTTGAAATACAGAGAGGCTTAAATATGAGTGAGGCAGTGATGATAGCATTGACAAAGAGGGGCGTCAGCAGACAGGAAGCTCATGAGATAATTAGAAGAGCTGCTATGAGAGCATATGAGAGCAAAACTACGTTGTTCGAGGAGTTGCTCGCTGAGGACATCGTTGTAAAGCACTTCAGCAGAAAGGAGCTCGAAGAACTGCTTAAACCAGAGAACTACCTTGGTACTGCCGGCAAGAGGATAGATATGGTCAGGGAGTACGTCGAATCTATAATCATGTAAATTCTCAGCTTTCCATCATTGTAATAATGAGAAAAGTTTAAGTACTTGAAGTGTCACCTATACCATAGGTGGTGAGAGTCAATGGTCAAAATCGTTCACGCCCAAACCGTGTTGCCGGAACACGTACTTGAAGAGTTGAAGAAGAAGACCGGGGAAAGCGCAACCAAGGATGCGATAGCTAAGGCTGTGGAACACTACCTCATGTGCCCATACACACACGAGGAACCGCTGGAGAAGAAGCTTGAAGAAGTGCTGAAAAAGAAGAAGAAGTAGCTTCTCAACGATTTTGAGTTTAATACTTATTTTAAATTTTTCTGTCAGCAGCAAATTTTAGTGTAGTATCCCGAAATAACTTTACACCCGAATAAGACTGCATGTGAGGAAGCTAACAAAGGGATATACTAGAATAGTGAAGCAGTGGCTTAAAGGAAGTTAAAAGATAGCGGAGTTCTTTCAATTAATAAGGCAGAGAATCCATCAGAGAGAATAATTCTGGTCACAAACAGTTCAATCTATTTATCTCGAAAGAAAATAGAAATCTACGGCGTTCACAACACAATCTACAAAGTCCTGCTCAAACACGGTTGGTGGAAGAAAATATGAAGAAAAGCGGATCATGGAACTCAATTCGTCCCTTCAAGAAAAAGATGAAGCCAGACAGATTCAAAATTTCTTGCTGAACACAGTGTAAAGCATATAGTAAATATCACAGTCAGCAAATTTTAGCAAAAACAATCCAAAAATCCGAGAACAGGTTGATGCTTGCCTGTCTAGCGTATTATTACTGATATTAATTTTGGACAGTCCTAAAATTAGGAATGCTTATATAGCTTAGTCCAGAGCGCATTTTGTGAAAAGCATTAAGGAGATTAATCAAAAGATTAGAGAGGGCAATATCTGCGTTGTTACTGCAAGTGAGATGAAAGACCTCGTTTCAGAACTCGGCGTGGAAAAAGCAGCTAAAGAAGTTGATGTTGTGACCACAGGTACGTTTGGAGCCATGTGTTCTTCCGGCGTCTTCATGAATTTTGGCCATTCAGACCCTCCAATAAGAATGCAGAGAGTATGGCTGAACGACGTTGAAGCTTACACGGGCATAGCTGCGGTAGATGCATATCTAGGGGTTACGCAGCTTTCTGAAAAGAGCGAGGAGTACGGAGGGGCTCATGTTATAGAAGAACTCGTTAGAGGAAAGGAAGTCACCTTAAGGGCAATATCCAAAGGTACAGACTGCTATCCTCGTAAGGAGATAGTTACAGAAATTTCACTCGAAGACATCAATCAGGCAGAGATGGTTAACCCCAGAAACGCCTATCAGCGATATAAGGCCGCAACGAACTCCTCGAATCAGATTTTGAGAACCTACATGGGAACACTCTTACCCAACTTTGGAAACGTCAGCTTTGCTGGTTGCGGAGAGATCTCGCCGCTGAACAACGATCCAGATTATAGAACGATAGGTGTTGGTACGAGAATTTTCCTTTGCGGGGCTAAGGGTTACGTTATAGGCGAGGGAAGCCAGCATTGCCCACCATATGGAACTCTAATGGTGAAGGGCAATCTGAAGGAGATGAAGCCGGAGTTCATGAGGGCTGCGGTATTTCCCGGTTACGGCGTAACGATGTACGTTGGGATAGGAATACCCATTCCGGTGCTCGATGCAGAAATGGCAAAAGCAACGGCCATAAGAGATGAAGAGATATGGACCGAAATAATCGATTTTGGAGTGGCTAGAAGGGAGAGGCCAGTTATAAAGAGGGTGAATTACGCGGAGCTGAAAAGCGGAAAGGTTGAAATAAATGGCGAAGAAGTGCGCGTTTCTCCACTCTCGAGCATATACATGGCGGAAAAGATCATGAAGGAGTTAAAAAGGCAGATTGAAGCGGGTGAGTTCTTCCTAAGTGCTCCGGTGGAAAGAATCAGTAAAGACTGCGTTCTTAAGCCGATGAGACTGAAGGAAGTGAAGCTCGTAAGGAGTGTGATGACGCCTGCAATTACAGTAGAGCCAGAAACTTCGGTAGAAGAGGCTTCGAAGATCATGATCCAGAAGGGGATAAACCACATACCGGTCGTTAAGGAGGGTAGGCTTGTTGGCATAATCACGTCATGGGACGTTGCAAAGGCCGTTGCGATGAAGAAGGTGGGAAGGGTTGCAGAGGTAATGACGAGGAAGGTAATCACCACGATGCCCGACGAGCCCGTAGAAATCGCTGCGAGAAAGATGGAAAAGCACGACATATCTGCATTACCCGTTGTTGACGCAAAACGGAGGGTTGTGGGCATGGTTACAAGCGAGGACTTGAGCAAATTGCTTGCGAGGTGATAAAATGATGCTTCAGCTCAAGTTCGATCCAAAAACTGTGAAAAAGCCGATTATCTCCCTTGCTACCCTTGAAGCATCGGCTCTGCTCAACATAATTAGAGCGAGCGTTGGGCCAAGAGAGGGTGAGCTTGTCGTAGAAGTAGAGGAGGGAAAGGCAGAGAAGGTTGTCGAAGTCCTCAAAAGCTACGGTGTGGAAGTACATTCTATAAAGAAGGCCGTAGAGAGGGACGAAGAGAAGTGCGTTCATTGCGGTGCATGCATAAGCATATGTCCAGTTGAAGCGATCGGATTTGACGATGAGAAAAGGGTAGTCGTGAACACAACCAAGTGCATACACTGCGGGAGCTGCGTAAACGTTTGCCCTATGAAGGCTCTGGCATTGCCATGAGCTATTTGAGGTTTAGGTTCAGGCATAAGCAAACGATAGCAACGATACTTGCCGAGAGGAAGGAAGATTACGAAAGGGTTGTTGGGGCAATCATAAGGGCTAGAAGGGAGATAGAAGAAACTATAGCTAACGATCCCCTCTTTTTAACTACACTCGAACCATACGAGTGTGACGGGAAGATAGTCGGCAGAATGTGCTTCGCTTCCAAGCTAGCCAACGTAGGCCCGATGGCAGCTGTAGCTGGAGTAATAGCTCAGTATGCCGTCGAGGAAGCTTCAAAGCATACGTCCTTCGTTGTCGTAGATAACGGTGGCGACATAGCAATGCGTACAAACAAGCGGCTGGTCGTTGGTGTGTATCCTTCAGACATCGGCCTTGTTATAGAACCGTGTGACGAAATCGTTGCCGTTTGCACTTCGAGTGGAAAAATCGGGCACTCTATAAGTTTTGGATTTGCAGATGCTGCTACAGTTATAGGTAACGACGCTTGCATTGCTGATGCTTTCGCTACAGCCCTTGGAAACTCCATTAAAGAAGACTACGGTAAAAAGGAAGTGGAGGATGCCCTTGAGGAGTTCTGGAAAAAGGCAAAGCGGTATGTAAGCGGGGCGATAGTTGTGAAGGATGACATTATAGGCGTAGTCGGAAATGTACCAGAGATCGTAAGGGCTAATATCTGCCCAGACCTCATAACGAAGGGATGAATGAGATATCTCTGCTCGCAATTGCCCTGTTTTTTAGCCTCCACCAAGTTTCGGTGAAGAAGGGGACGATTGGCTGCGACACAACTACGGGCACTTTTGTAAGCATAGCCACCACAGCGGTACTTTTCACACTTCTTTCTATTCCCCGACTCATCCGTTTTGCTAGTTTTGTTCATCCCCACTTTCAATCCTTCGTCGCTATTATGGCGATCGCGGGCATTCTTCACTTTCTGATTGCGAGAACTGCATTTTATTTCTGCATAGATCGCGTTGGTGCCAACGTTGCTGGACTGCTTGCGGCAACACGCATAATGTTTGCAGCCTTGTTTGGTGTGATTATGTTCGTTGAAAAACTTACTTTTCAGATATTGGCCATGTCCGGGCTTATATTCCTGGGGATAGCGGTTCTGTCGGAAAGCTGGTATGAGAATGGTGGCATGAATAGCAAGAATGCTGGAAGTAAAGTTGACGTAGTAGGTATAGCTCTCGGATTGTTTACAGGTTTCGTTGCAGCTTTATCGTCTGCAATCGTTAAAGCCGGTATGACGATCTATTCGGATGCTGTACTCGGCACTGCAATAGGCTACCTTGCATCTCTCCTTCTCTTTTCTTTATTTGCAGGAGGTAAAATCAAGAGAGCTGGTAGAGACTACTGGCCCTTTGTACTTGGCGGAATTTTCGTAGGCTTTGGTCATTATCTGAGATACGAAGCACTTTCGATTTATCCCGTAAGCGTGGTGGAGCCTTTTTTAAGTGTTTATCCAATGTTCACTGTTGTTCTTTCATACGTGTTTCTGCGCGATGTCGAAGTTTTTAGCCTTAGACTCGTTGTTGCAGCACTGCTAATAATCTCCGGTATCGAAATCTACTTTCTACTATAAACGTACGTGTACGCTACCCTATGGATAGCCGTTATATGCGATAGTAAAGCCACCAACGCCACGGCTTCCTGCACGTACCCCGTAATAAGACCGAGAACGATTATGATTAGCCTTTCTCCTCTTTCCGCAATCCCGACATCACACTTTGGAATAACGTGCTCGGCTCTCGCTCTCGTATAGCTCACAAGCAAAGCCCCGCTGAGAGCAAGGCTAACGAGGAGCCAGTTGACACCGTAAATGCCGAGAGATATGAAAATCGCCACGTCAACGTATCTATCAAAAACGGAGTCGAGAAAACCACCGAATTTTGTCGTGCTTCCAGCATTTCTTGCCAAAGCACCATCGAGCATATCCATTAAGCCGCTGAACAGAATCATAAAAGCTCCTTCAGTTGCATAGCTAAAGGAGATTAAAAGCGCAGAAGAGAAACCAAAAATTAAACCAAGAAATGTGAGATGATTCGGTTTTACGCCAATCCTTGCGAGAGCTCTCGTTACAGGAGATAGCAGGGTTGCCACGTATGCTTTTACACGGCTTAGCATTCTCCTACTTCCATATCTTACCCCTGTAGTGTCCGGTTACCGGGCAGCCCAAACAAAGTTCGTTAAGCCAATATTCACATTCCCCGCAGTTTGAACCGCAAGAGGGTACATTTGCGCGTTCTATATGTATTTTCATTGGCACAACTGTATCCCTTTCGGCTCGTACGACTATACCAACATCTATATCGTAAACATCGGGATTTGGTCTTATGTGCTGGTCAACTATTGCTTCAAGTGTCGACAAGTCTTCTCCTATAAAGAACATCGTGAGATTTCTGTTTCCTGCAACTATGAATCCATTTAGGAAAAAGGGGCAACCTTCGAAGAGCTTTAGCAGTTCTCTTGGCTGTCTGCACTTTATGTCTACTTTTAGTATGTAGAGCCCTGGATTTCTGATATTTATTCCGTACGTATGGTTGATTATGCCTAATTCCTTCATTTTTTTAATTCTTGCACCAACCGATGGTTGAGAAAGGCCAACGAACTTTGCAATCTCGTTTTGTGAAATTTCGGGGTTTTCCTCCAAGATTTCAAGTATTTTTTTGTCTTTCTCATCGAGCTCGAAGAGGCCAACCATTTTTATCCCCTAAGCTACTAACCTTTCACTTATAAAAAATTAGCGAAAGTTGGTCTATCGATGAAAAATTTAAAAATCTAGAGCCTTAACACCGCATGAACTTATGCCGACTCTAATGGGTTTGCCAAACTCTTTAAGCGCTTCATAACCGTTTAAGGCAAACACAGCATTTCCGAGCATCACCATCGATGCCATTCCTCCGCATGATTCAACAGCCTCTATCACGTCCATAACATCTTCAGCGAGCCCGGTTTCAACAGCAAAGCGTTTAGATTGTATGAAAAGGTTCTCCACGCTGGGCTTTCGCATGAACTCTTTAAGGCACTCTTTCCCGATGGAAAATTTAGCACTCTCGAGAATGTCTCGCGTGCTTAGCGGGCCAATCACAACTACGTCCAGCTTAAGTTTCCATAGGAATTTTTCCACATCAGCCTTAGAAGGGCAGCCAGGCTTAAGTCTTGCTACAACTCCGCCATGAATTTGGCAAACGACATCACCAAGCCCCGTCCTGTTTACCACTTCAGCTTCGTGTGCGAGGTCTGCAAGCCTGTAGTACGGCATGCTGAGATGTTTTTCCTCTGCAACAACAAAGGCCGTTGCTAATGCTGAAGCACCACTTATCCCGAAGCCGCAGCCGAGCGGAAAATCCGCCTCTATTTCAACCCCTTTACCTTTCAGAGCATTGAGAACGTACTTTACCGTTGGAAAATCTATCTCCTCACCGTTGAAGATAAGCCTGTCTGCAGGCTTCGCCCTTACGCCCTTATCTAGAGTAATTCCAACACCGTATGAGCCGGTCTCAGCATGGCTCTTTCCAAATTCAGGTGTAAAAAAGCAGGTTATGCTCGCTGGAGCGAAGAACATAGACAATCTTCCACGTAGATGTCGACTATACGCCTAGCAACATCCTCTTTAGATCCTTCAGCCCATGTTCTCCGCTTTTTCGTTATTATCAGAACTCTTGTATCGGGCGTGCCCATACCCTTCTCCAGCACGTCGTTGGCAACTACCATGTCCAGCTTGTCGTGGAGCATTTTTTCGTAGGCAATTTCGTAGAGCGTTTCCTCGCTTACACCCGTTTCCGCTTTGAACCCTATAACCGCTCCATCGTAAATCTTTCTTACTTCCCAGAGTATCTTAGGTGCAGCTTTCAGCTTTAGCGTAAGCTCTCCTGCCGTCTTTATCTTGGATTTCTCCTTTTCGATCGTGAAATCTGCTGGAGCGGCAGCAGAAACGAAGAGATCGCAGCTTTTAACTTCGGAAACGCATGCCTGAAGCATGTCTGAAACTGTTACAACCTCTATCTCCTTGAAGTCCGGGAGTTTTAGTCCCAACGGCTTGGATGTGATGTGTACAACGCTTGCCCCCCTTCTCCAGAATTCGAGAGCAAGCTCTCTCCCCATCCTTCCCGAGCTTCTGTTGCTTATGAACCTTACCGGGTCTATGAACTCGTAGGTAGGGCCTGAGGTAACAACGATCTTTTTTCCTTCAAACTCCTTGCTTGAAACATTTCTCTCTACATGTAAACATATAGTTTCAACATCTGCAAGCTTCGCCTTTCCTTCTTCAAGCTTCGGTTCCACGATTGTTAGTCCTTCTGACTTTAGCCTTTCGAGATTTTTAACGAAGAACGGGCTTTCGAACATGCTGCCGTGCATGGCCGGAGCGATGATTACAGGCTTTTTACTTCCCAAGGCTGTTAAAGCCATCGTCGTAACTTCTGAATCCGCTATCCCGCAAGCTATCTTAGAAATCGTGTTTGCCGTAGCCGGAGCTATTAGCATCACATCCGCAATTCCGTTTTTGCCTAACAGCTTGACGTGCATCCCTTCGCCTGCAAGCTCTGAAACGAATTCTATTGCTGCCTTACCAATTATTTTTCCTGCATTTTCACTCATTACGGTTACAACTCTAGCCCCTCTCCGCTGAAGCTCTCTAATTAGTTTAATGCTTTCTACTGCAGCAAGACTGCCTGTTATTCCCAAAACTATGCATTTTCCGTCAAGTCTTTTTGGCATACCTC
>QMZF01000015.1 GCA_003663055.1 Archaeoglobales archaeon
AGTTGGTAGTGATGCGCTTGAAGCAAGATGGGTTCATTTTGATGAAATAAAGAATCTCAATGTGGTTGACTTTGTAAGGAGGCTTGTTGAAAGAATTAGGAGTGGTAAAGGAGGAATATACCTTAGATAATTTGATGAGCAATCTTGATGAATCAGGATTCGAACTTATCAGCTTCACTGTAGGGGGTTGTCATGAGTTTTCTTATTCTCTCGGCAGTTTTCCTGCCTACTTTGGGGACTTCCATCAGCTCTTCTTCGCTTGCAGTGGCTATCTTCTCAATAGTTTGGAAGTGTTGGAGCAAGTTTTTGGCAATTATCGGGCCAACGTCTGAAATTGATGAAACAACGTACTCCTGCATCTCTTTTAGAGTCTTTTTCGTCTTTCCGGCGTGAAGAGCTACTTCCCTTTTCCTAACTTCCTGCTCCCTCCTTGCAAGCAACGCTATGAATTCGGCAGTTTCATCGCTGTTCTTAGTTTGAATTACTGGTATGCCAATATCAACGGCTATTGCAGCTATTGCTCCCCTCAAAGCGTTTGGATTTAGCCTGCTGTAAAGTCCATCGCCCTCTATTATCAAAACAGGTCTCGGATAGTGCTTTTTAAGCCTTATTAACTGGGAGAACACGTCTCTATCTTTGTTCACTATGCTTTCTGCAAAATCGCTCACAGTCTTTCTCTCTATCGCAACCCTATCGCTGACAACGTAGTCTGCTACTTCGAGATTCTGAACCCTGATAGCTAAGCCGAGTCTGTTTAACTTTTTTGCAATTCCAGAATTAGACTCTCTGGAATCAACGTAAACAACTGCATTTACTTCCTGATGGCTTGGTTTTGAAAAATCGTCTAAACTCGCTTGCCTTGGCTTAATGCTCTCTTTGAGCTCGTAGAGCCTTGCGTACATGGCCTTCTCCTTCCTTACACTCGACCAGTAATATACCTCGTCTCTCGTCCCCTTTGTAACAAGAACAACTATTCTCCCCTCTCTCGCCCTTCCCGTTCTTCCTTTTCTCTGAATTGCTCTTATTTCGGAGGGAACAGCTTCATAAAAAACAACCAAATCGGTCGAAGGAATGTCGAGTCCCTCCTCTCCAACCGATGTTGCAACGAGGACATTTATTTCTCCGCTCTTAAACTTCGATAAGACTTCAACCTGCTCTTTCTGACTCATCCCCTTCTTTTCAAACCTTTTTGCCTGTCCAACAAATCTCGAAGTTCTAATTCCCTCTTCCTTCAGCTCCTCAACTATAACCTCTGCCGTATCGCGGAAGTTCGTGAAAACTATTACTCTCGATTCCGGTTTCTCTTTGAGTTGCTTTTTAACAACCTCTTTGAGCTTCTGGAGCTTTGGATGCTCCACCCTACATGCGATAACTTTCGTTACCGCATCCATAAAAAGGGGATCGCCAACTATGTTCTTCGCTGCCTTACTTCCACCTCTCGCCTTTGCCTCCTTGATCAGCCTCTTCAGGTACTCCTTTAAAGCATCAAGGCCCTGCGTTTCTATCAACTCTATCCCGTGCTGAATTTTGAGAACCTCGGCAAGTATGGAAACGGCATCAAACAGCTCTTGGTTACGACTTTCAGCAGCTTCAGCCTGAAGGCTTTCCTGCAGAGCGAGAAGCTCCTTCTTGCTTAACCCCTCAACAGAGATACCGAATTTTTCAAGCTTTTTAAACCTCAGCTTTAGAGCCTCTTCGAACTTCTGCTTTACAGCTTTAAGCTCTTCTGGCATTTCAACTTTTATCCATTCTATAGTTCTTCCAAAAACGTACGGCTTCACATCGTCATCTGCTTCAGTTCTTATCTCTATTTCTTCAATACCTAGATTTTTCACCACCTCTTTTATCCTCTCAGCATCGCTTCCTGGACTTGCGGTTATTGCAAGGATGAGGGGCTTCTTCGCCTCCTTAAAATAACGTTCTGCAATGTAAACGTAGGAATACTCTCCAACCGCTCTGTGCGCTTCATCGAACGTAACATGGACGACATCTTCGAGCGATATTCTGCCAGCAATTAAATCGTTCTCAACTACTTGCGGTGTTGAAACAATAAGCTTTGCATCCTTCCAGAGCTCAACCCTTTTTTCTGGAGATATTTCTCCACTCAGAGCAACTATTTCTTCGGGATTGAGTTTCATGCGTTTTCTGAAAAATTCTGCGTGCTGTTCAACGAGGGGTTTTGTTGGAGCAAGAACAAGAGCTCTTCCACCTTCATTGTGAAGCCTTGAGGCTATAACAAGAAGGGCTATTGCAGTTTTACCCAATCCCGTTGGAAGAATAACGAGGGTGTTGCGCATTAGCGCTGTTGCCGCAATTGATATCTGATAGGCTCTTCTTTCAATGGCCTTCTCCTTTATCAGCGGGTGGGAAACGTACTCCACGTTTAAAAATTGTCATCACGTAGATAACCTTTGCTGCCATCATCATTGAAAAACCGAAGATTACAAATACATAAAGAATTCACTTATTACTATTACCATGAACTCTGTCAAAGGTAGGGCGCCAACCGGGATAGATAGACTCGATGAAATTTTAAAGGGAGGAATACCAGTACCTTCTCTAGTTCTGCTTATCGGTGATGTAGGCACGGGAAAAAGTGTAATCTGTCAGCAATTCCTATACAAACAGGCATTAATGGGTTATGACAGCGTTTACTTCTGCATAGACCATCCACCAGAAGATGTTAAAGAGAACATGGCCAGCCTCGGATGGAATATAGAGGATTTGGAGGAGGACGGATTGATCAGCTTTGTCGATCTTTTTCTTGGGAGAGAATACGACTTTGAATACGTCTGCTCCACACTTGAAAAGCACATAAAAGATACGGAAAGGTTTGTTGTGGATTCAATCTCTTCTATAGCATTTATTTATGGAGAAAAACTTGCCTACGAACTTCTCCAGAGAATACAGGCGTGGAACAGAGATAGCAGAGGAGTTGGATTGATAAATGCAGTTCGCGGTATGCACAGCAGTAGCTTCGAAGTTGCACTTCAACAGGCATGTAGCAACGTAATAGTTCTCGAAATGAGAAGCAGTGGTAGATTTCTTAGAGTAATAAAAACAACGAGAACCTCCCACATGACCGAAGAATTCGGCGTTGAGATTGATGAAGCAGGAATACGACTTCTTTAACTGGCAATCCTTTGTTTTTCCAATGTTTGATTCAGATGCTCATCTTTCGTTAAACTTCCCACAAAAACTCTTTTAAACAAACTGTCGATGGTATTTCGATGGATGTTGTTACGATAAACGTCGGCAAGAAGGGGCTGACAGAAAACTTAATAAACGAGATTAATCTGCAGCTTGAAAAGCGGGGAATTGTTAAAGTAAAGATGCTCCGCAGCTTCAGAAAGAAGGATAAAAAGGAGCTTGCCCAAGAGATTGCGTCGAAGGTTAAGGGTAAGCTTGTCGATTTCAGAGGGTTCGTGCTAACCTTTGAGAGGTGTTGATATGGCAACGGTGTATGATGTACCAGCTGACATGCTAATCCAGCGTGTGGCTGAGAAGCTGAAGGAAATGGAAGAATTTGAACCTCCTGAATGGGCGAAGTTCGTTAAGACCGGTGTGCACAAAGAACGCTCTCCCGAACAGGAAGACTGGTGGTACGTAAGGGTAGCTTCGATATTCAGGAAGGTTTACACCGACGGCCCAGTAGGGATTGAGAGGTTGAGGACGGTTTACGGTGGAAGAAAGAGGAGAGGTTCCGAACCTCCGAAGTTTAGGAAGGGGAGTGGTTCAATAGTGAGAAAAGCCCTCCAGCAGCTTGAGAAGGCCGGTTTTATTAAGAAGACTGAAGAAGGAAGAATAGTTACTCCAAAAGGCAGGTCTTTCCTCGATAAAACGGCAGCTGAATTACACAAGGAGCTCGTCCAGCAGATTCCCGCTCTTGCAAAATATTGAATGTGAGGTGATACCGTGGACGAGCTTGAGGAAATCAGACGTAGAAAACTAATGGAATTGCAAGCTCAAAGGCAAAGAGAGCTTGAAGAGCTCCAGAGGCAGCAGGAATTGCAGAGACAGATAGAAATGCAGAAAAAGGCAATATTAAGGACAATTCTCGAACCTGAAGCAAGGGAAAGGCTTTCAAGAGTTAAGCTTGCCCATCCCGAGCTAGCTGAAGCTGTTGAAAACCAGCTCATAGCCCTAGCTCAATCGGGAAAATTGACGAACAAGATTAGCGATGCGGTGCTTAAGGAAATTCTTAGAAGGGCTATGCCTAAGAAGAGGGAGACGAGGATAATCAGGAAGTGATATCATGGGTAAGAAAACCGTTGGAGTTAAGAGGAGGCTTGCAAAGCGCCTAAAGCAAAATAGGAGGGCTCCCGTTTGGATAACGCTTAAGACGAAGAGGAAAGTTTTCACAAGCCCTAAGAGGAGGTACTGGAGAGCAACGAAGCTCAAAGTGTAAACTGGGTGTGATAAATATGGCAAAGATAGTCGTTGAAAGGGTTTACTCTCTTAGGCTTAAGCACAAGATGAAGCGCTATCCAAGGTGGTTAAGGGCAAAGAAAGCTGTAAAGTACGTCAGGAACTTCCTGAGTAAGCACATGAAGGTCGAGCCAGAGAACGTAAAGCTTGATGCGAGCATAAACGAGAAAATCTGGGAAAGAGGAGCTCAAAAGCCGCCAGCAAAGATAAGGATAAGGGCTGTCAAGTTCGATGACGGCATAGTAGAAGCGGAACTCGCTTAGCATGCTTGCAATCAGGGGCAACCCTCTGATAGGACTGTACATTCGCGTGAATGAAAACGCTGCTGTACTAGGTGTAAGGGATAACAATGCCGAAAATCTGCTAAGAGAAGAGCTTGATGTAGATGTCGTTGTAACAACGATTGCTGGTTCGGAACTCGTTGGGGCAATGGGGGCAGCGAATTCCAGAGGCTTGGTTGTAAGCAACCATGCAACAACGAAGGAAATAGAGAAGCTCAGCAAACTGTTCGACGTCTACGTCATCGAAACGAACATGACCTGCCTGGGGAACATAGTATGTGTAAACGATAGGGGAGCTATAGTTCATCCTGATGCGGAGGATAAACTCGTGGACGAAATAAGCAAAGCCCTCGACGTAAGCGTTGCCAAGGGCACAATAGGTGGAATAAAAACGGTTGGAATGGCGGCAGTTGTTACAAACAAGGGCGGGTTATTAAATCCAAACGCCAACGAGTGGGAGACGAAGAAGGTCGAAGAAATGCTTGGAATAGAGGTAGGTCTTGGAACGGTAAACTTCGGCCACGACATGGTTGGAGCTGGACTGGTTGCGAATACCAAGGGATATATAGCTGGTAGAGATACCACTGGTTACGAACTGGGTGTCATCGAAGAAGCCTTGAACTGTGTGGGGTGATAGAATGTTTGAGGTTGTAGGAACGTTTAGAGCTGGAAACGAATGGAGAAAGTTCAAAAAAGTCGTTAACGCGCATAACGAAAGATTTGCAGTCGAGAAGGTCTATTCTCTTCTCGGGAGCAATCACAAGGTCAAGAGAAATCTAATAAAGATTGAGAGTGTTCGGAGAGTAGACCATGGCAGCTGAAGAAGCTACAAAAAAAATACGGGAAAAACTGTACGTTCTTCAGCAATTACAGAATGAGAGCGAAGCTATTCAAAGGAGGATACTCGAGCTTGAAGTCGTCCAATCTGAACTCAACAAGACTATAGAAAGCCTTGAATACTTTGAATCTCTCGACGGAAGCGTTGAAGCGTTGATGAACCTTGGAGGAGGCGTTTTTGCCTACGTTGATGTAAAGGATTCAAAGAAGATGCTCGTTGATGTTGGGGCAGGAGTTATAGTCGAGAGGGAAGTAAAGGATGCGATTGAAACCCTTAAAAAGAAGAAAGAAAGGATTCAGCAAAATATAGTAAGGCTCGAACAAGTATTGCAGCAGCTCGCAGCTCAGGCTGAGAAAATCCAAGCTGAGATAGCCGAAATGGTAAAAGAACAGGAAAAGAAGTAAAAGTAAGAGGAACATGTTCAAGTTCTTAAAAGAGAAGCTTAAATCTTTCAGGAAGAAGATTGAGGAGATAGAAAAGAGGGAAGAAAAAGAAGAGAAAGAGAAAATAAAGCTCGAAGAGACAAAACCAGCGAAAGAAAAAATAGAGCTGCCGAAAGCAAAGGTAAAAGAGGTTGTTGCCGAAGTAAAGCCGAAGAAAGAAGTTAAGAAGATAGGACTGAAGGAGAAAGTTTCAGCCCTCGTACTTAGGCGAGAAGTTGTAATAGACGAGGGCAAATTAGATGAAATACTTCCCGAGCTCGAGATTATTCTGCTTGAGAGCGATGTAGCGTTTGAAGTCGTTGAGGAGATTTCTGCAAAGCTGAAAGATAGGCTTGTTGGAAGAACGAAGAAGGTTGGAGAAAAGCTCTCGAATATAGTTCTTGACGAGCTGAAGGCGATAATAAAGGAAATACTCGACGTGAACAAGTTTGACTTCGATGCTTACGTTGATGGAGCATTAAAAGATCATAAACCCCTCAATATGATATTCGTCGGTGTAAACGGAACGGGAAAAACAACTACAATAGCAAAACTCGCAAAGAGGCTGATGGATAGAGGTTATTCGGTCGTTCTTGCTGCAGGTGACACCTTTAGGGCTGGGGCTATAGAGCAGTTGGAAGAACATGCAAACAGACTTGGTGTTAGACTGATAAAACATAAAGCCGGAGCAGATCCAGCAGCCGTGATATACGACGCTATAAGACATGCGGAGAGCAAGGGTATAGATGTCGTGCTTGCAGATACTGCCGGAAGAATGCACACTAAAAAGAACCTTATAGACCAACTGGAAAAGATAAAGCGTGTAACAAAACCGGACTTGACGATTTTCGTTGACGAAAGCATCGCCGGAAATGATGCTGTTGAGAGGGCAAGGATGTTTAATGAAGCGGTAGGTATTGACGGAAGCATACTGACGAAGCTCGATGCAGATCCAAAGGGCGGTACGGCAATTTCCATAAGCTACGTAACTGGAAGACCCGTTCTTTTCATCGGCGTTGGGCAGGGTTACGATGATCTGGTTAAATTTGACTCTGAGTGGTTGGTAAGGAGGATATTTGATTGATTTTGTAAAGTTGTACTGGATTAGACAAATCGGTACGTTCCTTTCTGGAGAAAGCAGTGCCTTTATGGTAAATGGCCTGAAGAGTCCGCTGGAAGGTGAGGAACATGAAACAAGTAAATATTGGTTTAAATTATCTGAAATGGTACGATTACCAAGAGGCGTTCCGCCAGAACGGATAGTTGGCAATCGCCCGTTGATGCGAGGATGGATAATAGACGATAGTAATATCTTTAACTTTTTATTATGATGATTAACCTAAAACTTAACAATCAAGCACGAACTGCCATTCCCTCCTTATCTCTGGTGGTTTAAGCGAAACTGGATTCCTTCTCATGAAAATTACTTCCTCGAAATCCATAACTTCCATCATTCGCCTCACATTTTTCAAAATGCAGCCGGGAACCCTCGCTTCAGCTTTGTAGGCAATGTCGAGAAAATCATACAGAGTATTCTTCCCGAAGTCGTAACCTTCTCTTGCAAGGTTCTCTCCAATCCCGGGATGTATCGAGCAGGGCTGAAGCATGAACTCGTCCATACCAATCTTAAAGCTTATTTTTGCGATTTCAGGAATTTCAGCTTCGTTTATGCCCGGGAGGTAAACAGTCCTTACTATTCCCCTTGAGTTCGACGAAGCGACAATTTCCATACCTCTCAGCACATCCTCAAAAGCGTCAACTCCTGCCAGCCTCTTGTAGCTCTCCCTGTTTGCCGCATCAAGACTGATCATCACCATATCTGCCTTAACCTCTTCCCTGAGAAGTGTACCGTTGGTTTGCAAGTCTATTCTCGCCCCAAACTTTCTTCTGAGCTTTGAGATTATACACTCGAGCTTTTCATGTCCTGCAACAAGCGGTTCACCGTACTGAGATATCGTTATAGCCTTTGGATTCATTTCCCCGTAGTATCCTGGCTTGGGAGCTTTTCCGGCCATAAGAGCTGAATGAGAGTAACAAAAGATACATCTGAGGTTGCACGCGGGAGTTATCTCGTAGCTGGGATGATGCACCGGCTCGTCAATGTCTTTTATGCCCTCACAGTGAATGCAGTGAGACGGATACTCCGCTTCTTCGATAAACCTCTCGAGTTCCTGTAAATAGCTCCTCTTTACAATTCTTATACCGCTCATAGAATCCTCTGCAGGTACGAGACGTTTTCGACCACAAGCTTCACTCCGCCAACTATCTCTACTATGTGGTTTTCAGACCTCAGCCGCTTGAAAATCTCTGCTGGAAAATCCCTGCCGGTAATTGGCAAGTTGTGTATTTCTCTCCCCTCTTTAAGCTCGCTTGCTCCCCAGTGTATTGCTGCAAAACTGAACTTCGAAAGCCTTTCCACGTTTTCTTCCAGAGCTTTTCTGTCGAAGCTGCTTGCAGCGTAGAGAAGGGAGGTATTTATAACCACATCTATACGTTTCGCTATTGCCTCTACTTCCTCCACAGAATCCAAGAACGCCCCTTTCCGCCCCATTTCTACTGCGATACGGGAATGAACTTCTTTAACAGCTTTAACCCCATTTATGACATTCTCGATTTGTTCTTCAACGCTAAGCCTTCGGTACTTTCTGCCTGTGTGTAGGATAGCGTAACCAAGAGGGACGAAATCGAAGAAGGAAACAACGTCTTTGATGAGCTGTACGAATTTTTCATCTCCAGCGTTGAGCCTTACCTTGGCAAAATCCTCCCTTCCGTAAAGCAAGTGAAGGAAAATTTCGAAGCCATACTCATTGCAAAAGTTGGAGAGCATGCGTCTTACATCGGGGTTGAATATTTTTTCGAGCATTTCAGCCTCTTCAAAATCTATGCTCAGCTCGAGAATGGAAAAGTCGCTAACAACACGCTTTATGTCGTAGCTATCCCTGATGATGGAATGCATATTACCCTTAAGCTTAACGGCCGGATTCCAGCCGAACTTCATCGAATATTTTTGAGACAAATTTTTATTTTAATCTTTTCAATTGCTGAACCAGCGATTGCAACAACGTAGCCATGATTCCAGAGCAGAACGTCTTTCGAAATTTAATAGCTGGTAAGAACAAAAAACTCTCCTAACTCTCATTTTAAGTCGTTTACATTTATAACTCTTCCAACACCAACATTTATAAAATTTGCTTTATATTCCTCCCTAAACAACTTTCTTGCTGTATCACCCGAGCAGTGACAGGGGGCTACATATTTGACACCCAGTTTTCTGAAATCCAATACTATCTCTCTTATCTCTTTTTCACCTTTACCAATTAGGTGAAATCCTCCCACTACTAAAAGGATGTTCTTCTTTAGCAGATCCTTCGCTCTTTTTACAACTTTCACGATACCGGGATGGGCACATCCAGTTATAACTATCAGTCCCCTTTCAGTTTGAACTATCAGGGATTGCTCCTTTATCCAGCTTCCCATTTCACCCGTTGAATAAACCCCATCGCAAATCTCTATGGGTTTTTGAACCTCGATTATTTTTGCTCCATACTTTTTTATTTTCTCTTTAAAATCTTCTGGAAAGGATTTTGGTAGGTATACGGTTACCTCATGATTTCTCTCGAGGAATTTTAGCAATCCCCCAACATGATCGCTGTGAATGTGTGAGAGAACGATGATATCTACTTCCTTGGGATCCAAGTTTAACTTTTTCATGTTTTCCAGTAATACAGTTCCACATCCTCCTGTATCGAAGAGTATTGTTTTTTCAGATTTTACAATGCATGAAAATCCCCATGCTGTCTTCAATTCTTCTCTGTATGGATTATTGTCATAAACGATGATCACGCTCACGTTTTTAACCGGTTTACTTTCAGTAACTTCAATTTTCTTGTCCATTTCGTGTAAGAACGCTGATAGTAAGGTCACAAATACTACAGTCAAAACCAGCATTTTTAATACCTTCATGCGGTTTATTGCTTATCTCAGATAAAGAGTATTCGCTATTCATCTAAGGTACCGAAACAGATAAAATTTTTCCAGACAGCCTTGATTATCGTGAGAATTGAAATACTAGGATCCGAAACGCTTGGAGTTAGAGGATTATCGTGTTTTATAAGGATTGGCGGAGTTAAGACCTTAATCGACCCCGGTCTTGCCTTGGGTTATACTAGGTACGGTCTTCATCCACACCCACTCCAAGCCGTTTATGGGGACATCACAAAGCATGAGATCGTTAAATCTTGGGAAAAAGCCACGGATATAATCCTAAGTCATTTGCATGGAGATCACATTCCCTTACCAAATCCTAACCCGTTTCAGCTTGGAATATCTGATGTAATTAATCTAAACCCAAACGCGACGATTTGGATAAAACCAAAGAAGTTCTGTAGTGATACCGAACTCGTAAGGTTTGCCGAACTCAGGAAGGCTTTTGGAGATCAAATCGTTGAGATGAGTGTTGGCGAAGCTGATGGTGTCCTACGATTTCTTGGCCCATTCTCACACGGATACGAGTCAAAAACCTTGGTTTTTGCAACAGCTGTCGAAGACTTCGTCCACACATCAGACACTCAACTATTGGACAGA
>QMZF01000016.1 GCA_003663055.1 Archaeoglobales archaeon
CTATTACCATCGGTCTCGTTGGTTCAAGCTTAACGACTGCCGCATCTCCGGTCTTTAGGAACTGCGGGTTCTCTTCCTTAACCTGCCCAGTTCTCGGATCGACCTTTTTCAGTAGCTCCACGAATTTACACGCGACCTGAGCGGTGTGTGCATGCACTACTGGTGTGTAGCCGACTGTTATCGCTGTTGGATGCTGTAGTACGATTATTTGGGCTGTGAAGTCCCTAACGACCGTTGGCGGGTTGTCTGGGTGTCCGCAAACGTCTCCACGCCTCAAGTCCTTCTTTGAAACGCCACGCACGTTGAAGCCTATGTTGTCTCCCGGGTAAGCTTCTTTGAGTGGCTCGTGGTGCATCTCAATGCTCTTGACTTCTCCCGTTACACCAGGCGGCTCAAATATTACCTTGTCGCCGACCTTCAGTACTCCGGTTTCTACTCTGCCGACCGGGACTGTACCAACACCACTGATCGAATAGACATCTTGGACTGGGATCCTAAGCGGCTTGTCAACGGGCTTTTCAGGCGGCTTGAGCAAGTCTAGGGCTTCGAAGAAAGTTGGGCCGTTGTACCAGGGTGTTTTATCGCTCCTTTTGAGGACGTTGTCACCGTAGTAAGCGGAAGTAGGAATGAACGGAATTTCATCAACCTTATAACCAACCATCTTGAGGAGCTTCGAAACCTGCTCTTTCGTCTCTTCGTATTTCTTCTGGTCGTAGTTTACTCTGTCCATTTTGTTGATTGCCACAATCATTTGGTTAATTCCAAGCGTTCTCGCAAGGAAGACGTGCTCTTTTGTTTGAGGTTGCACACCTTCGTGAGCATCAACCACAAGGATCGCCGCATCAGCTTGGGAGGCTCCGGTAATCATGTTCTTGATGAAGTCCCTATGGCCCGGACAGTCGACTATGGTTATCTCATACTTCTGCGTTTTGAATTTTCTGTGCGCAATGTCTATTGTAAGACCCCTCTCCCTCTCCTCCTTCAATCTGTCCATGACCCATGCAAATTCGAAGGTTGCCTTGCCTTTCTCCTGAGCCTCTTTCCTGTACTTTTCAATTATGTGTTCTGGAATTTCTCCTGCCTCGTAAAGCAATCTGCCTATCAGCGTAGACTTCCCGTGGTCTACGTGTCCAATCATGGCAACATTAATGTGCTCCTTCTCCTTAGCCATTTTCACCATCCTCCATTCTTCTTTATTTTCCCTCTTTTCAGCCTGTGCTAAAGGGTATATAAAACTTTGCTGCCGGCGGATTGCAGAAAAGCAGTGGAAATAAAAACTTTGCGGGATGGTTATGTGGTAGTGAACGCCAGCTTTGATATGACTATATGGCATGAAGTCCTGAGTCTTGCGGTTGTGCAACTTAAATTTATTATAGAAGTTTTTTCTATCTTAGTTAACTTTTTTTATATTTGATATTTGAACTTAAGTACTCAAGAAGGCTGTCAAACTCGAGCTGCAAGCTTTCGCCTGATGCCATGTCCTTAACCGTATACCTACCGGATTCAATCTCCTTTTTACCGATAATTACAGCAAACCTTGCGTTAACATCGTTGGCAAAGCTGAGCTGTCTCTTGAGGCTTCTCTCCATTACATCCGTTATTGCGCAAATTCCGTGTCTTCTCAGCAAATCAGCAAGCTTAAACGCCTCGTTTTCCAGACCCACGTTTGCCACGACAACAACTGTTTTTTCTTCAGGCGTAAGTTTACATATCTCCACAATTCTGTCAAAGCCCAAAGCGAAGCCTGTCGAGGGAACATCCTCTCCACCAAAGAGGTGTGCAAGTCTGTAGCTTCCACCACCACATATCTGGTTCTGCGCTCCTAAACCCTCTGCATATGCCTCGAAAACAACGCCTGTGTAGTAATCCAATCCCCTTGCAATTCCTAAATCGATCGTGTACTCCACTCCCATAGAATCGAGCACATCGCATAGTTTCTCCATGTGGCCTATGTCGAAGCCTGTCAGCTCTGATGCGTCTTTAAGTACGTCTCTTCCTCCAGAGAGCTCTATTAGGGATAGAATTGCCTCGCTTAAGTCCTGTGGCGCTTTTATTTCTTCAAGATGCTTGATTAGCCCCTCAACATCCTTTTTATCGATTAATCTCATCACAATTGCAGCTTTTTCCTCCTCAACATCTCTTAGCAGGTGTCTCAGTAGCCCCACATGGCCTATGTGCAGTTCAAAGTCGAGTTTAAGCTCCTCCATTATTCTGTATGCTAGCGTTATTACTTCGGCATCTGCAAGATACGAAGACGAACCTATCAACTCAACACCAAACTGCCAAAACTCTCTGTACCTCCCTTTTTGGGGTCTCTCATAACGGAAGCAATTGGCAAAGTAGTAAAAGCGCAGTGGCTTAGGCATAACGCTGCACTCGTTAACAAAGAGGCGCACAACTGGTGCTGTGAGTTCGGGACGGAGGGCAAGATCTCGACCGCCCTTGTCCTTAAAGGCGTACATCTCTTCGATAATGCCTTCTCCCGATTTTATCGTGAAGAGCTCAAGGTGCTCAAACGTCGGTGTAGCAATTTCTCTATAGCCATAGCTTTCTGCAATTCTTCTCATAACCGCTTCAATCGCTCTTCTTCGCTCCATCTCATCCGGTAGAAAGTCTCTCGTCCCTCTCGGCCTTTCGATCTTCACGGAATTAAGCAGAGATAGGCGAAATAAAAATGTTGGGGAGTTTGAATTTTGGCTTTGTTCCGTTTGGTTTTGCTTCAAGTGTTAAACATCAGCAGGTTTTGTGAGTTTTTTGCTGTGAGTAATTGCCCAAGAGATCGAATCGTGTGTTGCATCAAAAGCAGAAAAAGCAATTAACCTGCAGAGCAACCCAACACTATGGTATCAAAAAATGTTCCGTACATGGAACGCATTTATAGAAACATAGTAGCAATAAAGAAGAATGAGTTTAGAAGGTTCTACGAGCACCTTTCGAATGCTGAATGCATAATTCCAGTCGGTGAAGGCCGCTCTCGATGTGCCCTTTACATAGGTCTGGGAAGAATAAGCAGGGACGTTAAGACTCCTGACAGCATAGACTTCCCAGGAAGAAACATGTACGAAGCTGCAGAAGTCCTTGAGGAGAAATACAGGAGTGTTTCTCTCCTCGTGAATTCAGGAAGCAGTGAAACGACAACACCAAGGAAAATAGTTCAAGAACTTTCAGAATACATCGAGAAAACCGGTAGTAAGACTTTCACAATAGACGCAATAATCTCCAATCTTGAATCAACGATAGGCAGGATTGCAGAAAAGGACTATGGAGCTGTAGTAGAGCTCAGAGGAAGAGGAAGAGCACCAAAGAGCGCCGAAGAGTACATGAAGCACGGCATAATGAACGATATATACGAACTGGGAAGCTTATTTCTTGTTCAAAGAATAAAACAGGCAATAAATACTGGTAAAGGCTACAGAGCTGTTTTTAGGGGCGTTGAGAAAGAGATGAACAAAATTGGCAGTCTTGTAGATGATTTTGTCGAATCTGACTTTTACTGGAACCTTGTTAGGGCTATGGAGAAAAGAAGCCACGTGATAGTAGGAGGCCTCGGAATTGCAAGGACTGTAGCGTTAATGACTGTAATAAGACTTCAGCACGTTAAGAGGGCTATAGGTGATGAAGCGTACTTAACCGGAGCCCTCGCACCCCGTCCGAGAGCCGGAGACGTTATGCTACTCATATCGTGGAGCGGTGAGACGGAGTCACTTTTAAGCTGGTGCGAGGAAGCGAAAAACTTTGGGGCGGAGGTGTACTCCGTTGTAGGAAGAGAATCGACTTTATCGGACAAAACCGAGAGTTTTATTCTGAATTGCGATGTTGATAGTTTTTACTGCTACGCTGCTTTCGCCCTAAGTCCAATACCATTAAGCCTTGTGGAAAGACTGGCATCGAGAGGTCTGAAACTTCCAGAGTACATAATGAGCTGGTACCACAGTGTAACCCAATAGGTTTTTATTTTAAACACTATAAAACCTCGTATGCGTTCGATGATATTTGTTCTGCTCGCAGCCCTCCTGATAGTGGGTTGTGCTGGGGATGAGAAGGTAAAAAGTGAAAGCCAGGCAAAAAATCAAACAGTAAAAGTTTTCTTCTACTTCAGCCCTACGTGCCCGAGCTGCATTAAGATAAAGCCATACATGGATTTGATGAGGAGAGAGGTTAAGGATGTCAACTTCGACTTTTGTAACGTTTCCAACTTCAAAGCATGCACGAACGAAAGCAAGTGGCTTGCAAAGCACATCCGCCTTATGGGGGTGCCAACGGCCGTTCTGATGTACGGAAGTAACGTCACGGTTTTAGTTGGCTGGAAAGATGTTGGTAAGCTTGGAGACTATCTTCAAGAATTTGGCATAGCTACGCCAAGCATAGTTTACGGAAACGAAAGCTATGACGTTCAAGATTGCATCAAGTGTCACAATCAAAAGGGATTGGCTCCTCCTTCAACGTACAACTGTACGCACTGCTGCCACTACGGCTCGTAGATTTCCGACGTATTTGTCGTAAATCTCTTGCCAAAGTCTGCATGGAGGATGAAGCGGTAGCTTAGGTCAACACCCCTCCTGAACGCATCGCCGTAACTTGCATCTACTATCTCGCCTACGAAGAACGTGTGGTCTCCGGTTTCAACCTCGTTAACAACTTTACACTCTATGTTCGCCTGACACTCCTTTATCGACGGAGTTGCAACTTTCTTTGAAGGAATAAACGTTAGGGCGAGTATTTCAGTTTTGTCTCTATCCGCCCCGCTTGCAGTTCCGGCAGTCCACACATCTTTCAAAAGCTCAATTGTTGGAACTGCAACGACAAATTCCTTG
Organism: Archaeoglobales archaeon; assembly: GCA_003663055.1. GTDB lineage: Archaea > Halobacteriota > Archaeoglobi > Archaeoglobales > Archaeoglobaceae > Archaeoglobus_C. Next base: position 4,815 of record QMZF01000016.1, read on the forward strand.
TACTTTTTTATAAGTTTGTGCGTATAGCGTGTGTGACCAATTGCAACACCGAGCATCGCAGGGCTGAAGGAAAGAGCAGTCACCCAGTCTGCTGTCATGACGTTCGGCTTCTCTCTTCCTGAAACTATGAGGTACGTTCTTGCGGGGTATAAGTATTCCAGCATGGCAGCTGGTCTTCGCGACCACTAAAAAAGCTATTGGTACGCAATAGCAAAGCTTATACCATTATCCTAATCATGGAAGTGTGTGGATGTAGTAACTTACTCCAGAAACGTTTTCATACCTCTAACAAACGCCTGCAGAAATAAATGCTACTACTGCGGATTCCGTTCGTCGAATCCAAAAATTATGAACATGGAAGAAGTTGAGGTACTTTTAAGAAAGGCAAAGAATGCGAGCGAAGCTTTACTTACATTTGGTGAAAAGCCGGATGTTCACAGAAGTATAAGGAAAAAGCTTGAAGAAATGGGATATCCCAGTTTTATGGATTACCTGCTTGAGGTTTGTAAGTTTGCAGTATCCATGGGCTTTCTTCCTCACACAAACGCTGGCGTTCTTAGTAAAAGTGAACTCAAAGCGCTCAAACCCTACAACGCAAGCATGGGGTTAATGCTCGAGCAGGCTGTAGAACTTGAATGCCATGCCGAAAGCCCTGGTAAGAAGCCAGAGGTGAGGATCAAGACAATAAGAAACGCTGGAAAACTCCAAATACCTTTTACTACGGGCATACTCGTAGGAATTGGAGAAAAGATGGAAGATAGAATTTATAGTCTTGAAGTAATAGCGGACATCCATGAAAACTACGGCCACATACAGGAAGTTATAGTACAGAACTTCATCCCCAAAAAAGGGACGAGAATGGAAAATCATCCACCTCCATCCCACCAGGAAATGCTTGAAACTGTGAAAGCTGCAAGGAGAATACTGCCCAAGGATGTAACAGTTCAGATTCCACCAAACCTCGTTGATGACATCTATCCGTTCTTGAAGGCTGGGGCGAGGGACATCGGGGGTATTTCTGACGTAACTCCAGACTTCATCAACCCTGAGCATCCCTGGCCAAGGTTGGAGAAAATAGAAACGTGTTTAAGGGGGGAATTTAAGCTCAGAGAAAGATTGCCAATCTATCCCAAATACGTAAAGCTGGGATGGTATGGAGAGAGAGTTAAAGATGTGCTGCTTCGCCTTTCCGATGAAGAGGGGTACAGATGCAAGAGCTAAACCTTCTCGACGATCCCTTTGAAACTTTCAAGATAGCAGATGAGCTTAGAAGGAAAGCGGTTGGAGATGAGGTCACGTACGTTGTTAACAGAAACATCAACTTCACGGACATCTGCGTTAACAGGTGTAAGTTTTGTTCTTTCAGTAATAGAAAAAGGTACCTTCTTTCCATCGAAGAGATAAAGAAGAAGGTGGAGGAGGCTGTCGATTACGGATGTACGGAGGTTTGTATTCAGGGAGGGTTGTATCCAAACGCGGATATCGAATTCTATTTGAACATACTCGATGCTGTGAGGGAGATTTCAAAGAACATACATATCCATGCATTTTCACCAATGGAGGTTCTTCATGCTGCAAGGAATAGCGAGATGCATGTAGAGGATGCGTTGAAGGAAATGAAAGCCGCAGGCCTAGATTCAATGCCCGGAACAGCCGCCGAAATTCTCGATGATGGTATAAGAGCCAAGATATGCCCCGAAAAGCTCTCGTCTTCGCAGTGGATAGAGATAGTAAAGACGGCGCACAATCTTGGCATTCCAACGACTGCAACGATGATGTACGGGCATATAGAGACGTGGGAACACAGGATAAGGCATATAAAGATAATCCGACAGATACAGGAGGAAACTGGAGGTTTCACGGAGTTCATTCCCCTGCCATTTATGTGGAGGAATAACAGTTTAGGTAAGATTGCAAAAGGGAGTTCTGGCTTTGAAGACTTGCTGGTGATAGCAATATCGAGGATTATACTCCATCCGGTAATAAAGAACATTCAGGCTTCATGGGTAAAGCTTGGAGTAAAACTTGCGCAAGCCGCTTTACATGTTGGAGCCAATGATTTTGGTGGAACGCTTATTGAGGAGAACATTTCTAAGGCAGCGGGTTCAACTTCAGGAGAATTCCTGAGTGTTGAAGAGTTAAGGGAGATCATAAAAAGGGCTGGGAGAATTCCAAGGCAGAGGGATACCCTTTACAGAAAGCTTTGATGAAATCAGAAAATCATAAATCAATTCCGAGAACTTCATCAACAATCTTCGCAAGTTTATCGCTCAACCTCTTTTCCGGTGTACAGTTTTTGCAAACGGGGATAGTATCGACGAATTCTTTGTAAATTCCCTTCCTTTTAACGGCAACGTACCTTATACAATCTAAGCAAACAGGTTTTCCGCAGAACGAACACTCCCTCCAGGTAATTCCCCTTTCATCTTCCCGTAGCTCTTTACCGCACTCTGAGCACTCCATAGTACATTCTCGATGTTAAAGAAAAAATAGTTATGCCTCATTGCATAATCATACTTAAAAATTACCTCAAGATAGGCCCAACGTCCTCGAATCCCTGTCTTTGTCCCGTTCCTGCAAGTTTTTGTAACCTCCTTTGATTCAGTAGTAAGTCGACGGCGTTTCTGACGTGTTCTCTGACTCTGTTTTCTGTAACGATCAATAGCTCTTTCTCATCCTTTGCCTCATCTTCGTGAACGAAAACCTCAATTATGTGTGTGTTGGTCATAAGCTGAGCCATAATTAGGCCGAGGGAAGCTTCGTGGGCGCACTGCTTGTCTATTGGTTTGCTGCCCGGCATTCCCATGGCAATGACTATGTCGCAGCCCTTCTCTTCTATGAGCTTTTTCGCCGCAACAGGCAAATCCTTAATCCCAGGAACCGTATAGCGCTCGTATGGCAATGAACAGATTCTCCTAAGCTCGTCTATCGCTATCTTCCCCATGTTTACCCTCGCAAACGTCGTGTCGACGATTCCGACCTTCATAATCTTAGCCCCTAACTAAAGCATCCAGCATTAAAGCTCCTTCAAAATTTCAATTGCTGCATGCAGTGCTGGCTTGCAAGCGTTGTAGCGCATTAGTACATCCTGTACAGCAGCAAGCGTCGCAATTACGTGTCTCTTGCTCACGTTTCCCATATTGCCTATTCTGAAGATTTTACCTTTAAGGTGTTCTTGCCCGCCCGAGATAGCTATACCGTATTCCCTTTGAAGGGTTCCGCGCAGCTCTTTGTCTGTGATGCCATCTGGCATTCTTATAGCTGTGACCGTGTTGGAGTAATTGCTAAGCTCGTCTGGCTGGGGAAAGAGCTGCAAACCAGCTTCAATTGCCCACTCCCTTACAGCCTTGCTCAACAGCCTGTGCCTCCTTATCCTGTTCTCCAGCCCCTCCTCCTCAATCATTCTTAGGGCTTCCTCGAGGGCAAAGAAGAGTGGAAGTGCCGGAGTGTATGGTGTTTGCATATCGGGAAGCTTCTTTTTATAGGCTGCGAGATCCAAATAGAACGGACATCTTTCGGAATAGAACTCCCACGCCCTATCGTTTACAGCTACGGCTGCAAGGCCTGGAGGGGCGCCAATGCACTTCTGCGAGCCTACAATTGCAACATCGATGCCCCACTCGTCCATCCTAACCTCATCTCCTCCAACGCTCGTAATGCCATCCATTATTACGAGGGCATTGTACTTCTTCGCAATCCTTGAAAGTTCTTTTGCAGGATTCAGCATTGCAGTTGATGTCTCGTTGTGGACAAAGGCCAAAGCTTCGCTCCCTTCTGCAAGGCTCCTTTCAACAACCTCGAGGTCTACTGGCTGCCCCCACTCAAATCTTACAACGTCCGTTTCCGTGTAGCGGGAAGCGATCCTGCCAAGCCTGTCACCGAATTTTCCGTTGTCAACACATGTAATGCGACGAACCTTTGAAAAAGATGCAATTGCTGCTTCTAAGCCAGCAGTTCCCGAGCCTGAAATGATATATACGTCGCCCCTCGTTCCGAAGAGCTCTTTCAGTCTTTCAACACAGTACTCCATTATTTCGCCGAACTCTTTTCCTCTGTGCCCTATCATTTGCCTGTTCATCGCTCTAATTATTCTCTCGTGCAGGTGCACGGGGCCGGGAATCATGAGCAAACCATCGAACTTCATTTCGTAACCTCCTTTTTTACTTCTTTTTTCACTGCTGCAAGTCTGTCGTATTCTTCAACCCTCTTTTTCGCAAGTTCGGCAACCCTCTTTATTATCTTCGTAGAGCTGCAAAATTCGCACTCCTCCTTTGCTTTTATTCTTACAACCCTCGTGTTCAACCCCCTTTTTTTAAGCTCTTCTTCAAGCCACTTCTCGTTGAAGTGCTGGTCGTGACCGAGGACGATGATATCTGGTTTGAGTTCCATAATCGGTTTGAACATATCGTGCTCATCGCCTAGAATTGCTTTGTCCACGTACTTTATTCCCTCAACAACTCTTCTGCGCTGCTCTTCTGGAATTATTGGTTTTGGCTTATGTCTGACGTTTTTTTCCCTCGCAACTATGACTATCAGCTCATCGCCGAGCTTTTTCGCTTCCTTGAGGAACCTGATGTGTCCGGGATGAATTATGTCAAAAGTTCCCGTAGCAACAACTCTGACCATGAAGCTATGCAAAAACCTCGGTTTTTAAAAGCTTTCCTCAACCACTTCAATTTCAATTGGATTCCCAGCTTTGTCGTAGCACTTCCAATCGTTATCGTTGTGCGTATCCCAACCCAACACAATGTCCGAACCTAAGCCTTTCACAATCGAGCCGGTAAACTTTCGCTATGCCTTTCAGCCTGTGTAATCATTATATCATTTATAGCTCTGAATCGTTCTTTCGAGTTGTAAGTGGAATTACGGCTGAAATTATAACCTCAACTTCTTCAAAATAAATTCCCTAACCTTCTCAGCCATATCCACCGCTTCCCTAGCTTCTTCTTCTGTTATTTCTCTGCCGGTAGGATACCTGACTGTAACACCGAGAGGAAACAAAATGGAAAGATCGAGTTTAAGTAAATCCTCGAAAGTTTGATCTATTTCTTTGCATAAGTTAACGAGCAAGGGTATGTTGTGCGTTTTTCCGAAGGGTTTATTATGATAAGTCAGAAAAGCCTTGAGGTATTTTTCAACAGCTTGCTGAGAGTGAAACAACGAGTAA
>QMZF01000017.1 GCA_003663055.1 Archaeoglobales archaeon
CCGGAGGAATTCTTTATCAATGTTGTTACCCTTTCTACCTCAATGCTTCCAAAGGCAGCGTTTACGCTTTTTTCTGCACATGGCATGATTAGGCTTTCGGCGGCTGTTTTCAGCCAATCAGCTCCTATGCTTTCAAACCTTGCATCGTAGATTCCTTTTACTTTTGTCCATCCACCTTCGGGAAAATTGCTGAGTTCTTCTCCAGACACCCTTGCTACCTTGATAGCTTTCTCGAACGCTTCCCTAACATCGTGGGAAAACGCGAAGCCTATTCTGTGGTTAACTATTACTCTTACGGCGTATCCTTCCTCGATCTCACTGGATATATTTTTGATTCTGCCTTTTTCCACGAGGATTGATTTTTTCTCTGTTTTTCTGTAGAATATCTCCCATGCGTCGCAGCCCATCTCTACGGAGCTTACATCTTGGCTCATGCGGCTCCACCAACCTTTGCCCTGACAAGCGCTAGGGGAGCACCATCTGAAACGGGAACGAGCTGGCCTGCTTTGCCACAGAATCCAGGATCGAATTCAATGGAATTCCCGAGCTTTATGTTCTTGAGTATGCTGAGAGTGTTTCCGGACAAGGAAACATCTCTAATTGGTTCGGCAAGTTCTCCGTTCCTTACGATATATCCATACTGGGCGTTGAACTGGAAGTAGCCCGTCGCGGGATTAGTTTCGCCACCCCTCGATCCTGCGAGAAATACGCCGTTCTTTGCCTCTTCGAGGAGTTCATCGAAGCTGTATTCTCCTTTAGCCATGAACGTGTTGCTCATTCTCACGATTGGTTCAGCAACTCCCTGAGCCCTTGCGTTTCCCGGCTTACCTTTGAGCTTTGCAGCCGTTTCTCTTGAATGGAGGTAGCTTTTTAGCACACCTCTCTCAACTATCACCTTCCTTTCTGCCTTAACTCCTTCGTCGTCGAATGGATAGAACCCAAATTCCATGAGCGTGGGGTCGTCGTAGATGTACACCTCTTCGCATGCAACTTTTTCACCAATCCTGCCTGCAAGAACCGTCGAACCTTGCAAAACGTGGTCCGCTTCGACAGCATGCCCAAAAGCCTCGTGAACGAAGACACCGCATAGATTGGAGTCCATGATCACGTCCATCTCTCCCGACGGGGGAAGTTTTGCCTTGAGGAGCTCACAAAGCCTCTCTCTGACATCGGATGCAATCTCAAAAACGCTATCGTCGAACATCTCGTAGCCTGCCGGCTTTAGAATGCGCCTTGAATAGAACTGCATAACGTCATCCTTTCCTACCGCCTGAATGATGACTCCACTCCTTGTGACCTCGTAGTAAGCTTCGGTTCCAAAGCTGTCTGCATAGCTGAACTTCCTTACGTTTTCCATGTAAACTACCTTCGTGCTAACGATGTAGTCTGCTTTCAGCTCATTTTCGATTTCTCTCATCAGCTTGACTTTTTCCTCTATGGAGACATCCTCAGGATTCTTTTTGACCTTCATGACGTATTTGCCACCTTTGCCAGCTTCGACAACGCTCGCATCGCCTTTTTCTACGGCATTGGCCTTTGCCCTCTCTATGCCTTCCTTGTCAGGAACGTTTCCGGAAAAAATTCCCCAGAATCCGTTTTTTAGAAATCTGAAACCTTTGCTGAATGAACGTTCGTAGCGGGGCTTTTCAACACTTCCATTTTCGAGATTAAGAATGAGACTCGACGATTCAACCTTCCTTATGTCGTAGAACTCCATGGGTTTGGTGATTTTGTTCGACTATAACTTATTATCGGTTGCTGAAAGCTGAAGTCTATCCATTGGGCTCCTAAATTTATGACAAATGCCTTGGATTGCAGCCTTTTGCAACGGAAAGCGAGGTTTAGGAATCTAAAATAATCAAAAACTTTGTTAAGCTTGCCAGCAAATAGATTGTAAATGAGGGTTTTATACAAGGAACTCGGGTTGGATGCAAGAGAAGCTGCTGAAATTACAGCTGATGTGGTTGGCATAGTTCTAGAGAGAATGCCGGATGTTGAAGCTGTAGATTTCCTTGCCGAGAGGTATACGGGAAAGAAGCTCTGTTTTGCCATACTAATGCTTGGTAGGCTTGCGGGAATGAGCTTTGCTCTCTCAGAGCCGGATAAAGCAAGAACAATACTTGCAGACTTCTCGAGGCTCGTTTCAGCTCTACAGGAAAAGGGAAGAGAACATCTCGTAAAGCTCCTCCAGGAGGAAATACTCGAGGAAGTTTATTCGGAAGTGAACAGGCTAAAAGATGCCATTTAAAACGATTTATAATTTTAATTATTAATCAATACTAAATGATTAATAATATAGAGAAAATATTTTATGTGTTAAGTTAACAAGAAACATGATGCAAATAAACCTCCCGCTCCTCATCTTCAGAGACAAGTTTGGTGAAGAAATCATAGTTAGACCCTATTCTCGCAAAGACAGGGAAAAGCTGGTTGAAATGTACGAAACTCTAAGTCCTGACAGCAGGTGCTTAGGTTTACCACCTCAGTCGAAAAGGGCGATTGAGAGCTGGGTGGACTACCTAGTCAAAGATGGTTTCTCTTTGGTTGCGGAATGCGGCGATAGGATAGTGGGACATGTAGCAGTAATACCAACAAACTGCAACAACGTAGAGTTAACGATATTTATCCACCAAGACTACCAGAACAGGGGGCTCGGCCAGTTCATGCTAAAGCAGATAATTGAATTCTGCAGAAGAGCTGGCTTCAACGGCATAACGCTGGTGACCGAGAGGAAGAACGTGAGAGCTATACGGGTCTATAGAAAGATGGGTTTCCGGTTCATGGGCGACGTATGCGAGTGTGACATGTACCTTCCACTAAGCTAATAGGTTTCCCTCGCAGCCCTTGCAGCCCTTGCGTGAGCCCTTATTATCGCCGACCTCGTTATGAGGCCGAGAAGCTTTGTTTCGTCTTCTCTGCTAACCACGGGCAATCTTCCTATATCGTAGCTTGCAAGCTTCATTAAAGCCTCCTCAAGACTTTCGTCGGGATACGTTACTATGAGCCTTCTTGACATTACGTCCGAAACCTTTGCCTTACTTCTTTCTTCGATTGGGACTTTTTCTACGTCTTCAAAGGTAATAATGCCCGCGAGTTTACCACCATCTATAACTGGAAAGCCTATATGCCCTGTCTTCTCAATTATGCTGAGAATCTCAAGAACGGTTGTGTTTGGTGAAACCGTTACTACAGCCTCGGCTGGGGTCATAGCTTCTCCGACTCTTATATTTTGAAGTATGTCCACGGAGAACTCTCCCCTGTGGGCTGGACTTTCAACCTTGGTTTTTACCTGCTCGCAGTAGATAGTCTTGTCACCCGTAATACAGTAGGCAACAGTAGAGGCGAGGAGTAGGGATGGCAGCAGGTTGTATCCACCGCTCATTTCAATGGCCATTAACACCGCTGCTATTGGGGTTTTTGCAACCCCTGCAACGAAGGCGGCCATGCCAACGAGTACATAGCTCTCTGGCTGTGTAATTGGAATGATACTGTTGGAAACGTAGCCAAAAAATGCCCCAACCATACTACCAATCACTATCGATGGGGCAAATACACCACCACTCCCTCCAGAACCGATGGTAAATGAGGTGGCTAGAATTTTGCCGAATATTGCCGCAACTATAATGTAGATCGGAAGTTTTCCGTGTATAGCTTCCTGAACGTAACCGTATCCCATTCCTAAGACTTGGGGAACGTAAAATCCTATTATGCCCGTTATGAGTCCACCAAGTATGGGCTTGAGGTATGGAGAAATGTTCAACTTCTTGAATGCATCGTGGACTGTGTAAAATGTCTTTATGTAGAGCATACCAACAGCACCACAGAACAGACCGAGGGGCACGCAGAGAAACATCTCTACCGGAGAACGAAGTGTGAAATTCGGAATCGAGAAGATTGGAAGCATACCAAAGGATGTCTTTGCTATATGCCCAATTATAAACTCGAAGATTATGAACGCTGTTATCGACGAAATGAAGGCAGGAACAATTGCCTCTACCTCATAGTCCCTCTTATACAAAACTTCAATTCCAAAAATCGCCCCTCCAAAGGGGCTACGAAATATGCTACCTATTCCACCAGCCATTCCGCAAACGAGCAGTATTCTTCTGTCCCTATCAGAAAGATTTAGAAGAGATGCAAGTGCGGAACCAAAACCAGCACCAATTTGGATTATTGGCCCCTCCCTGCCAGCACTTCCACCACTCCCTATTGTTATCGAGGAAGCCACCATCTTAACTAGAGGAACCCTCGCCCTTATGATCCCCCTCATTCTGTGAAAGGCCCTTATGACTGCATCTGTTCCGTGTCCTTCAGCTTCGGGGGCGAAAGTGTAGACGATTAAACCACTTAGTAATCCTCCTAAGGCTGGTACAAGATAAAGAGGGAGTACGGACGCTTGGAAGCCAAGGCTAACAACATCAAATTCTCCGCCAGCAGATGGTGGTTTATAGCCGTCAAGACCTGAAAGAAAGAAGTCGGTACATAAATCCAGAAGGAAGTAAAACGCGAAGGCTCCGACTCCCGAAATTAAGCCAACAAGTGTGGCGAGCAATACTAGTTGGGTGGAGCCCAGTGGAGGTCTCTGAGAACTGCTCACCTTCGCCAAACCGGTGGTAGGTGTTAAAATATTTTTTGATCTTTTTTGTTATTCTCTTGGATATTTTAGAATATCCTTTCTCCTATTTCAATACCCTTCTCTGTAAACTTAATTTCGTAGTAATCGGTCGGCGGAGCTATCGGATTTTTCTTTATCCTTATCCCTCTCTTTATTTTGAACCCTTCGATTACCTCTTCTACCTCTATAACTACATCCGTAGCTTCCTCAAACATAGCCCTAGTTTTTGCATTGCTGAGGGTTTTATCCATTGTAAAGACACCAAGCGCATTTCTTGCTCTTATATGGTTGAACATGTCCGTACAGAAGGAAAAGACATTCTCGGGGCTGTGTATTACAAGCAGAGGTGAGAGCAAGAAAAACACTACTAGATCGGCGCTGCTCCTTCTTATGGCATCTCCTATTGTGTAGAGTTCTTCTAAACTCATATCGCTGTCTTCTGGTGAAATAAGCTCATATTCTCCCTTTAAGTCCTTTATGAGTTTCTTTACATCTCTAACTCTCCTTTTCTCGAGAAGTATCAGTGCTTTTTTACCTTCCTTAAGGGATGAAACTACGAAGCCCGTGGCAATCTCTTCTCCAACACCTCCAGCAGTCTCTATCAAAACAATGCGCCCCTCCTCGACTCCTCCGCCAAGGAGTTTGTCGAGGATTCCGGATGAAAACATAAACCTTCACTCGAACAGGCTTTCCTCGCTAAACACCTTTATACCTTTCGAAGTTATACGGTAAGGCCTAATGGAATCATCAAACTTGGTACCTCTCATCTTCTTTATCTTAATTCCCCTGAGCACTTTTCCCCTCATCTCGTACTCTACGTATTCTATGATGCCACTTACGAGGTAGTCCTCCGACGATACGCTCATCTTCTCGGATGTTAGCAACGTGGTCGTCTTATGGGTTCTAAATAGGCTTAGGAGTGAGATCATATCTCTCCTATACTCTGCCTCACTTCTTGAAACCAGTTCAAGAATTGTAACAGGATCAACGACTATCCTCGAAGGCTTGAGCTCCCTTACCTTTTCCTCAAGAGCTGCTTTAAATCCGGGGATATCAAGCTCAAGGTTTTTGAAAAAGGAATCTGCAAAGAGTGAGTCACCCGAGGGAGAAGCATCAAACGTGTAGATGTTCTCAATCGCATCCAGGTCTATACCCAAGCTTTCCATATCCTCCTTTATTTCGTCCATTGGCTCTTCAAGTGTGATGTAGATACAGTTTTCACCAGCTTTAGCCCCTGCAATTAAGAACTGCATGGAAAGAATCGTTTTACCACTGCCGGGCCCACCTCTAACGAGGTAGGTCCTTCCGGGAATGAGACCACCGTTCAGCATTTTATCCAGTCCTTCAACGCCAGTAGAGATGCGCGTCATCGGTGTCCGTTTGTAATTAGGTATATAAAAATATGCTGTTTTAACTCGATAATTTTTTGAGCTGAAGATTTGCTTAGTGCAAGCAAGCCAGAATCAATCCTTTATACACATCAAAAAACCACATTAGAGTATGGACATCTACGTTCTGAGACTTGGCCATAGGGCGGAAAGAGACAAAAGAATTTCGACCCACGTAGCTTTAACTGCAAGGGCTTTTGGGGCAAAGGGCATTTACTTTGATACTTATGATGAAAAAATTTTTGAGAGTGTAACAGATGTTGTTAAGCGGTGGGGTGGTAGCTTCTTTATAAAGCAGTGCAGCTGGAAAAAGCTGATGAAGGAATTTGAGGGGCTTAAAGTTCACCTAACTATGTACGGAATACCTTTGCCGGAAAAAATTGAGGAAATAAAGAGAGCGGACAAGGTTCTAGTTGTTGTAGGAGCAGAAAAGGTTCCGTCGGAAGTTTACGAGCTTGCGGACATGAATATTTCAATTGGTACGCAGCCCCACAGTGAGGTTGCAGCCCTTGCAGTCTTCCTCGACCGTGTTCTTAGTGGAAAAGTTTTCAGAATTAGTTTCAAGGATGCAAAGATAAGAATAATTCCATCTGAGATGGGAAAACGAGTGGAGGAGAAGTGAGGCTTAACCGATACGTTTTTATAGACACATTTCCTCGCTAAGCGCAATGCCAGACGATTTGCTTGTTTATATCAATGGTGAATTTGTGCCTGAAAGCGAAGCGAAGATCAGCGTTTTTGATCACGGGTTTTTGTATGGTGATGGCGTTTTTGAAGGCATTAGGGCATACAACGGCAAGGTCTTCAAGCTGAAAGAACATATCGACAGGCTTTACGATTGCGCTAGGGTGATAGACCTACAAATACCGATGTCGAAGGAGGAATTCATGGAAATTATACTCGAAACGCTGAGGAAAAACGGGCTAAGGGATGCTTACATAAGACCGATAGTCACAAGGGGAATAGGTGATCTTGGGTTAGATCCTAGGAAATGCGGAAAGCCAACTGTCATAGTTATAACGAAGCCTTGGGGAAAACTCTATGGAGATCTTTACGAAAAGGGGTTGAAAGCCATAACGGTCACTGTTAGAAGGAACGCCATCGATTCCCTCCCGCCAAACATAAAGTCCCTCAACTACCTCAACAACATACTGGCAAAGATTGAGGCGAACGCTAAGGGAGGCGATGAAGCGATATTTCTTGATCACAATGGCTACATATCTGAAGGGAGTGGAGACAACATATTCGTTGTCAAAAATGGCACCGTTTACACTCCGCCAACACTCAACAACTTGAGGGGGATAACGAGGATGGTAACCATAGAATTGATACAAAAACTTAGAATACCATTCAAGGAGATAAATCTTGGCCTTTACGATCTCTATTCGGCCGATGAGATTTTTGTTACCGGAACAGCTGCGGAAATAGCTCCGATCACTGTCATAGATGGAAGAGTTGTTGGCGATGGAAAGCCCGGAGAAATAACGAGGAGGCTGATGGAGGAGTTCAGGAAGGTTACTGAAAACGAGGGAGTGCCTATATACGAGTAGAGTACATGATTAAGTATGGCAATAGTATCCATTGTTGTTGAACTCAAGGATCAACCGGGACAGCTCCTTAGAGTCTTGGAACCAATTTCAAGGCTTGGGGGAAATATACTTAGTATAGTCCACCAGAGGGATAAGAAAACTCCACTGGGCAGGATTCCTGTTGAGATTTCTTTGCAGATTGATGAAAAGAAGGTGGAGGATCTTATAAAAATAATAAAAAGCGAAACAATCGTTAGGAGCTACAACGAGGTCAGGCTTATAGCTACAACGTCGATCATGCTCGTCGGCCACATCATTCACACCGACTTGGGCGATACTATCAACAGCATAGACAGAACTGGCTTTGCGGAAGTTGTTGACATGCACATATCGATGCCTAAGCTCAATGAGCCGTCAACAGCGATGGTAACCATATCTGCAACGGGAAAAGAGAAGCTGAAGGAAGCGATAGAGTTGCTTAGGGATGTGTGCAGGAGGAAGGGAATATTGATGATAGAACCTCTAAACGAGGAGCCGGTATGATAAGGATCGCTATTTTTGGGTTTGGAGCAGTTGGACAAGGAGTTGCTGAAATTCTCATGCAAAGGGAGAGAATAGAAAGATGGATTGGTAGATACGAAGTAGTTGCAGTGGCGGATTCAAGGGGCTCTCTATGCAGCGAGGACGGCATCAGTCTTAAGGAAGCGATAGAGGTGAAGAAGAGAGGCAGTCTGCCTGAAGGGAAGAGTGTGATGGAAATAATCGAAAGTATGGACTTCGATGTTGCAATCGAAGCAACGCCAACGAACATCGAAACGGGAGAACCGGGACTTAGTCACATCAGGGCATGCTTAAACAAGGGTAGTCACGTGATAACGTCGAATAAAGGACCGCTCGTGGTTGCGTATAAAGAGCTTGCAGAACTTGCAAAGAAGAAGAACGTCAAGCTTGCATTTGAAGCTACCGTTGGTGGTGCGATGCCTCTGATAAAGCTCGCAAAGAGAGACCTTGCGGGAAACGAGATAATTTCTATAAAGGGTATCCTCAACGGAACTTGCAATTACATCCTTTCGAGGATGGAGCAAGAGAGGCTGAGCTACCAACAGATTCTCGCAGAGGCGAAGGAGCTAAAAATCGTCGAAGCTAACGCCAGCTACGACGTTGAGGGCATAGATTCAGCAGCGAAACTCGTAATTCTTGCCAATGCCGTTATGGAGATGGATGCAACTTTCAACGATGTGGAGATTGTTGGAATAACGAGCATAACGCCCGAAGCTTTTGAGATAGCCATGGAAAAGGGATACACGATAAGGCTTATTGCAGAGGCGAGCAGAGACGGGTTGAGAGTCTCTCCAAGGCTTTTGCCGCTTCATCATCCACTGGCAGTAAGAGGAACGCTCAATGCGGTGTTAATCCAGACGGATTTGGCTAGGGAGGTTTTTGTAATAGGTAGAGGGGCGGGAAAGATAGAAACTGCTAGCGCAATAATATCAGACTTGGTTGATATCTATGGAAACGATAGAACCAATTAAAATTCTTCTTACCCTCCTTTTTCTTCTAAAAGCCTGTGAAATGGACCTTAAGGAGCGCAGGGTTCCCAATAGGTTATGGAGGAACATGCTACTCGTCCTCATTCCGCTTAACGTGGTAGAGTACTTTATGGAGCCCTTTGATCTCGTATTTGCAGCTTTTCAGCTAGCGTTTGTTTTTACCCTCTGTTACGCTTTATACTACCTCGGTCTCTATGGAGGGGCGGATGCAAAGGCGATAATGGTTCTTGCTGCTGTGTTTCCTACCTATCCATCCTTCCTCGTTTTTCCTCTACTCAATCATGGTTTGGGTATACTTGCGTTTACAACGCTTGCAAACTCCGTGCTTGCAGCTCCCTTCTTAGTTATCATTCTTCTGCTGAGAAACGCGCTTTCCGGAAACTTGGAATTTCCGTACTGTTTAATAGGATACAAGGTTAGTGCAAGGGCAATTCCGAGATTTCATAACCTACTGGAGTACGTGGAAGGGGGTAAAATAAAGAAAAGGCTGAGGAGCGTTGAACCTAGTGAAGAAATGCTGAATGAGTTAAGAAGGGCTGCAGATGCAGGGCTTATAAAGAAGGTGTGGGTAACTCCTGGCTTGCCTTTCCTTTGCTTCATAACCGTTGGATTTGTTGTTGCTGTTTTGGTGGGCGACCTAATAGTGTGGTTATTTTTAACCAGTCGTGGATTCTAGCTCTAGGCAAAGATATGTGATAGCGTTTTTCTCTTTGCTTTTTGGACGTATCAGCCTAATATCTTCCGAAAAGTCCTCCTATAAGTCTTTCTATAAGTTCAGAAAATTTTTCTACATAATTTTCTTTGATTAGTACAATTAACACAATAATGGCTGCTAGAATAAGATAAATTGACCAAAGAGGGTTTCCGACGACGGCAACCCCTC
>QMZF01000018.1 GCA_003663055.1 Archaeoglobales archaeon
CGGTAACTCCATGCAAGCGCAGGTTGTAAAAGCAACGCAAGTATAAAAATGAGTAAAATCGCCCTCCTCATTTTATCCTTCATATCATAGATTCAGCTATTTTAATTAGTTCATCCTCTGTCAAATGGCTCCCCTGTACAACGAACCAAATACCATTGTTTTTGAATGTGAGCCTCCTCAGGCTTGAGTCGATCCACCCCTCCCTTCCCTTGATACTTACTTTTTTCGCGTTTAGAGTTGGCTTCTGTTTTGATAGAGTTTCCCAGATCTCCATCACCTCCTGCAGTTTGTTTTTATAGTGTAGACATACACTTTCATTCTCTCCCGGAAGGTCCGTTGGGCCAAAGAGCTGCTCGTAAGCGCCTGCCTTATAAACAAGAATGTTAAAGAGGTCGTGTCCAGCCGTATACGATGGGTATACTATTGTGAAGTTGACCTCCTTCTGTGCTTTCTCAAAATTCTTGTAGGAGAAAATCTTTAATCCTATTTCAACTTAGGGGGCTTGCTTAAATCATTCTCAAATACCTTCACGCCTTCTGGCGGAACGAATTCAAATTCGCTATCGCTTATGTCAGTGTTATACTCGATATCTTTGATCTCGATAGTACCAGATCCAAACCAAGCTTGAGTTGTACTCACCAACCTCACCAGACGAAAGGTCTCTTTATCAATCCATAGCTTCTTCTGTGGAAGAAATACCCTCTTCGGTGTGGCTTCTATAACGTAGCAATCCATTCCATCAACTTTCTCCTCCCCTGAAAGCTTTACATCGTATTCCTCAAGGTTGATCAGATTATCAAAAAAGAAGGTGGCCTTCCTGGAAGGATTACTTTAAACACGGTGTTGGTACTGGGAGCGATTTTCCATTCCGTTGTTCCGTTTACGATATGTATAGTTCGTTCAAACACTGTTGTACCGTTCGGGAGAAGTGTAGAATGTTCCATCTCCTCTTTAAATTTATCAGGTTTCTTTATTAGAAATTTTATAGTCTTAGATGTCGTCTCATCACCTAAACTTTGTGTAGTAACAATTTTTCCCCTAATGTCCTGCGTTTCATTGAGCTTTTCATTCATTTTCTTTACTATTTGATTTGCCGTCAGCGTCTGAGCGCAGCCCAACAAGACATAGGCAACGATCCAGCATAAACCACCAAAAACCACAACACGAGAGTTAGCAGACCTGCAGTAGGTTGCTCGTACGAAAGATACATGTCAGAACTCAGGAAAATCAAGCCCGGAGATATAGTGGTCTGTAGGTTTAGTGCTTAGCTTTTCTACCGATGCTAAATATACTATTTCCAACCCCTCAGCGTGCGGTACTCCTCAAACATCCTTTCGAAATTCTCTTTTTTAATGACAAACTCCTGATTGCGGTGTTTTATAGGTTTAAAGAAAATTGAGGGCAACCTTTCATCTTTAACACCCTCCCTCAGGTTGAACTCCCTCGTCAAATTGAATATTCTCTCGCCAATCTTTTTCAACTCTTCAACGCCTACTTCTTTGCCGGTAACAATCCTGTAAAGTTTTGCTATATCATTCCAATACATTCCAATGCCTGGCAAGCACAAAAACCTGCAGAAAACCAGTGAATCCACAACGCAGTAGAGATCCTCCAAATCCTTAAGCAAAGCTGCCTGACCTTCAGGTGATGTTCTATCAACAGTACCAACCAAATTCGGTCTGTGAATTACGCTCCTCATATGGCAAGCTCCTCTCTGGGATGTGACAAAGCCTAAAGCCACGCCATACAAACCCCTCGGATCATAGCCTGGAGGCTCCAAACCCTTAACGTGTACCGCCTCAACCGAAACGTTGAGTACTTTTGCAGCCCTTTTAACGCCCTCGGCCAGCGTATTTCCTATCCCCTCCCTGAAAGCAATCTTTTTCAACAATTCGAGAATTCCCTCTGAATCTCCAAAGTTTATTTCATCGTTTATTTCATCGACTTCTCCTTTCTCGCTGCAGGCCATTAAGAATGCTATTGCATTTCCGGCGGAAATTGTGTCCATTCCGTACCTATCACACAGATCGTTCGCCTTTGCTATCGATGTCAAATCGTCGTTGTAGCAAAGGGAGCCAAAGGAAAACAGGGTTTCGTATTCAACTTCAACCTCGATTCCATCGACTTTTACAACTTTTCCGCAGGCAACCCTACAGCCGTAGCAGGAGGAGCTTCTTTTAACGTATTTTTGCATAGCTTCAGCGTTTATGTTTTCGAATCCTTCAAAGCTACCCTTTTGCCAGTATTTTGTTGGAAGAACGCCAGCCTCGTTTACCAATGCCATTATGTTGGCCGTTCCATACTTTTTTATTGCCTGCAGCTTCTCCTTTATCAGTTCATTGAGCCAATCTCTAAAATCATCCAGTTCGTCAGGATAAGCAACTTCTATTTCTTTGCTTCCGTTGAAAACAACGGCTTTAAGATTTTTGGAGCCCATTACGGCTCCTCCGCCACACCTCCCAAACTGCCTGCCTTTTCTATGGTTTATGCAGGCAAATCTGACAAGGTTTTCTCCTGCCTGCCCTATTGAGAGAACTTCTCCACCTTCATCCTTTCTGAGAATTTCTTCGGTTTCATAGCTGTCCTTATTCCATAGATGCGAAGCATCTTTTATTTCAACGTCATCATCTTCAACAAGCAAGTAAACAGGTTTTTCAGCCCTGCCCGTTATGAAAAGGAAGTCTATCCCGGTCTTTCTCATTTCGTAGGCTATAAATCCACCGCATTGAGACTCGCCATAGCCATTCGTCATGGGCGATTTAAAAACGCACGTCATTCTCGAAGCTCCAGACAGCTTTATCCCGTTGAGTGGACCTATTCCAAAAATTATCGCATTCTCGGGATGGTATGCATCTATGTTTGGCGGTATGTTGAAGAGCAGCTTTGTTGCAATACCCTTTCCGCCTATGTAAGCTTCGAGTTCTCTTGGAACATCGTTTATTACTGCTTTATCCTTTGAAAGGTCGATATATGCGATCTTCATTGGACACACCTGCCATTACTTTTATGGTTTGTAATGCTTTTGTAGATATTGTGCAAGATTGATACTAATCGCTACAAAAATTGCTTTGCTTGAATGGAAAAGCTATTGTACATGACCGGAAGTCTAAAAAGCTTTTGAGCGATTTTAGGTTCAGCCTAATAACCAAAAATTTTTTATTGTTTTGATTATAAATTAGTTTATGAATCTAAATTACATTTTACTCGGCATTTTGCTTGCATGCGTAATTACCGGCGTAGCCAGTGCTGAAGAAAGTTGCAGCGTTTGCCACTACAGCATTGCCAAGAACTTCAGCTTATCGCTCCACCACACCATTGCTGGAATGTATAAAGAGTGGGAGAAGGGAGTCGGAAAAGAATTTGGAATTGATCTGCCTGCTGGTTGTACGAAGTGCCACATCGACAACTGCACTACGTGCCATGAGGGTTATGGCGGTTATCCGGGAGCGCACTACAACAGAAGTGTAGAGATGGAGAAGTGCGTTGAGTGTCATCATGGAAGGGTTGGTGTGAACTACGTTGGATATCTTGGGGGTCATAAGGAGAAGGGGCCAAACCCAGATATTCACTATGTAGCCGGTCTAAACTGCACGGACTGTCATACGTTTACTGAAATACACGGCGATGGGAAGGCATACGACAGCCAAAAGAAGGCAGTTAAGATAAGATGTGAGGATTGCCATTTAGAACTGACGGTTGTTAAGGGTAAAAAAGCGAAGCTTTATTCCTCCAACATACCTGCCCACAGGATACATGAGGATAAGCTCGAATGCTCTGCTTGCCATGCTGGATGGATTCAAACGTGTTACAACTGTCACTTGGAAACAAAGAAACCAGAAAGCACGACGGTAGAGAAATATTACTTGGGTGTTGGCTATGAGGGAAAGGTAAAGCCGTTCTACCGGATGGTCGTCAGCTACGGAAATAGAACGTTTGAAGGATGGGTTGAATACACGCCTCACACAACTTGGAAGGCAAAAGACTGTAAGTTCTGTCATCTGAACAAGGAATTACTCGGAGAGGGAAGGACTGGAGTTGTATTGGGGCCGGAAGGAGCATCCTTCATACCAAAGGAAACTATAGACAGAATATACGGGATAACTGCACCAAAGCCCACAGCTACTGTAACAACGCCCACTACACCAAAGCCCACGGCTACCGTAACAACGATACCCACCACAACTGCTACGGTAACAAAACCCACGCCCGGATTTGAAGTAGTATTTGCGATACTCGGACTTGGCATTGTTCTGCTAGCAAGAAAAATTATGTAAAATTATTTTAAATTTTATTTTTTATTTCATACCAGAATAAAAATTTGTTTAAGCTGAAACACTCCCAAAGACCTGGTCGATGAAAGCAAAATCTTTTCTGATTGGCAAAATCTTAAAATTTAAATACCAAAGAAGTAAGAAAAATCTTACAAGTTTGGTATGGGAAAAGAAAGAAGAGTGTGCACAAGGGGCAGGATCGTTTACGGGATCGTCACGGTTAGTGAAAAAGGACAGATAGCTATTCCAGTTGACGCAAGAAGAGATTTAGACATTAAAACAGGTGACAAGTTAATAGTCCTGAAAAGAAAAGATGAAGCTGGATTAACCCTCATTAAGCTCGATAAGATGGATGAACTCATGCTTTTGCTTCAGGAAGATGAAGAATTCTTTAAAAAGTTAAAGGAGGTGGGAAAGATGGGTAAGAAGTACACGTGTAAAGACTGTAAGCACTACAGGCCGATAGACGAAACAAAAGGAGACTGCTTCGGACACGAAGTGCCAGCAGACATGCCTGCTGAACAATGTCCGGCAAAGGCTTTTGAGCCTAAGGAGGAGGGATGACGAACGAATTTGAGGAAGTACGGCGTAAAGCAGAGGATGCTTGGGTGCCCAAGCTAACAGCAGAGCTTACGCAATTTGCAGAAGTCCAATGACACTGGGGGTAGTCGTCTACTACTTGGGCATAAGCATCTATATAACCTCGCCGTCTTCAGTACCGTTAACTTCAGCGTTCCTGCTGCTCTCAACGGCTTACATAAAGCTTGTCGAAGAGAAGGAGCTGGAAGAGGTTTGGCGAAGAATACAGGAAAAATGTTCCTTTTTGGTCTACGCCTGAGGAGAGCTTGAGGAAAGAGTGGATTTGAATGGAGTTGATAGCAAGTGGTAAAGGAAATTTACGTAAAATCGATCCTGAACAAGCACAGAAAAAGAGACGAGTGGTTTTTAGATGATTACTCTCTAAATCCCTACAAGCTCTGTCAGTTTAACTGCATCTACTGCTACATCCGGGGAAGCAAGTATGGAGAAAGCATGGACAAGGAATTGGCGGTAAAGATCAACGCTCCAACTTTACTCGAAAAAGAATTGTTTAAAAGGGCTAAAAGAAAGGAGTACGGATTCATAGCTTTAAGCTCTTCAATAGAACCGTGGCAGCCAGTGGAGGAAAAGTATCGAATAACAAGGAGTTGTCTTGAAGTAATCTCCAAGTTCAGGTTCCCCGTACATTGTTTAACAAAGTCGGAGCTGATTTTGAGAGATTTAGATTTGTTTGAAGAAATCGATAAAAAAGCTGTTCTGCCTCCAGACTTAAGAGCGATAAGTCGTGGAGTTCTTATAACCTTCTCCCTTTCTACTTTAGATGAGCAGATTGCCAGAATCTTCGAACCAGGAGCACCAAAACCAAAGAAAAGGCTGGAAACTTTGCAGAAGGTTAAAGAAGCTGGTTTTTGTGCTGGAATTGCTTACATTCCCGTCTTACCTTTTATTTCAGATTCAGAAGAGCAGCTTGAGGAAATGGTTAAAACTGCCAGAGAACTTAATGCCGACTACGTGTTTGTTGGGGCATTAACTCTTCACGGCGAAGGAAAGAAATTATACTTCAAAGTAATCGAAAGGCACTTTCCCGAGCTGTTATCAGAATACAAAAAGTTGTTCAAAGCGTACAATCAACCAAGCAGGAATTACCAGCGGAAATTAGAAGAAAAGGCGAAAAGACTTTGTGAGATGCACAGAGTGAAGTATAGGATAACATAACCATGGATAAAAAATAGCGGCAAAGTTTTATAAGAAGGAGAGCAAAAACCTACGTAGGAAGTGCAGGTATGCTGCTGAACAAGCTTGTAATTCCCGCAAACACGAAGTTCGAAGAGGGAAACGTAGTTGTTGAGGGAGATGTAATTGTCTGTTCTTCAGCAAACCTTGGATACGGAATAATCGGTAAAAAAGTCGTTATCGGAGAAAAGGCGAGCATACAGGGTGGTATTGTAGGTGAAGAAGTCAGAATCGATGCTTGGAGTAACGTGAAAGGCGATGTTGTGAGCAAAGGCGACGCTTACGTTGGCGAGTTTGCATCGATAGGTGGAAAGCTTACGGTCTTCGGTGATCTGGAAATTGGAAGAAACGTCAGAATCAAAGAGGGTTTTGAGGCCAAAGGTCTAATTACCATTCAGGACCCTTTGCCGGTCATACTTTTCATATTCTTCTACCTTCTCGAACTCCTTCGCCTTGGTAGGCTGGAGGAGGCTGAAAAGCTATTTGGCGAGGAGGAATTTAATTCGCCTCTCATAATCCCAGAGGGTTCGAACCTTAGTTTGGAGCAAATAAAGACCAGTACGGACGTGGAAATAGTCGGTAGCAGGGTTCTTGGCAACATAAGGGCAAAGGACATCAGCGTGGAGGGTAGCGAGGTATTTGGTAGCTTAAGGGGGAAAGACATCGTTGTCGACGGCAGTCGCATTCATGGAGCCATAGAGGGACGAACCGTGTTTATCACCAACGGCAGCGAAGTCTTTGGACATATAAAAGCCGAAAGAGTCTACATGGAAGAAAAGTGTGCTGTAGAGGGCACAATAATCGGAAAGGCGGGGGTTCTGATAAAACCGAAGGTGGACGTTGCGGAGATAATGAAGAAGTTGAAGAAAGAAGTCAAGGAGGAGGAGAAAGAGGATAGCAAGAGTGAGAGAGAGGACAAAGAGATTAAAAACGAGGTTGCAGAAGTTATAGGAACAAAAACAGAAGCTAGGGGCGATTCAAATGCTAGAGTGGAACAGGGAGAAGTTCAGAAGGATGTTTCCTAACCTATTCCACGAACTCGAAGGAGCTAAGCTTCCTACAGTCCTCGACCACCTTGAGGTGTGTAAAAACGAGAAGGAGGCTTTAGAGATAATAGATTACTTTGAGCGAATTGGAGAAATAACACCCCAGTATGCTTCTTTCCTTCGCTCAAACGTAAATAGGTTGGGAATAATTGGCACGAGGAAGCGGGGCGACTACGAGAGGAGGGGTTTAGTTGATTGAGATAGGCATCGCTGGAAAGCCAAACGCCGGCAAATCTACTTTTTTCAAGGCAGCAACCCTTGCAGACGTAGAAATCGCAAATTATCCCTTCACAACAATCGAGCCAAATGTTGGCATTGCTTACGTTCGTGTTAAGTGTGTTTGTGAAGAACTCGGCGTTAAGTGCGACAACTGCATCGATGGATGGAGGTTTATACCCGTAAAGCTCATTGACGTTGCTGGGCTTGTGCCAGAAGCTCACAAAGGGCGTGGCTTGGGCAACGAGTTCCTCGACAATCTAAGGCAGAGCGAGGCTATCATTCACGTATTGGATGCTTCCGGTTCTACGGATGAGGAGGGCAATGAAGTAGGTGTTGCCCAGCACGATCCATGCAAGGATGTGGAGCTTCTCTATCACGAGCTCGACATGTGGCTGTTCGGAATTCTCAAAAGAAACTGGGACAGGATAGTCAGAAGGATAAGTCTAGAAAAGAGAGATCCCGCAAAATACATTACAGAACAGCTTGCTGGTTTGGGTTTTAAGGAGTGGCAAGTAAGGGAAGCACTAAAGGCTGTTGGAAGCGACGTTTTGAACTTCAGCGACGAAAAACTGCAAAATTTTGCATTCGAACTTAGAAGGAGAAGAATGAGCATGGTTATTGCAGCAAACAAAGCTGATAAGGCTCCAGAAGAGCTTTTGAATAAGCTGTTATCTCTCCAAGAAATCGTAATTCCTACTTCTGCTATCTTCGAGTTAACGCTTAGAATGGCTGCAAAGAACGGATACATCAAGTACCTTCCCGGGGATAGCGATTTTGAAATATTAAAGGAGCTTAACGAAAAGCAGAAGAAAGCGCTGGAGATGATAAGAGAATTCCTCAAGAAGTACGGCAATACTGGCGTGCAAAAAGCGATAAACTCCGTTGTTTTCGATTTGCTTAACTACATAGTGGTTTATCCCGTCGAAGACGAGAACAAGTTTACCGATTCAAAGGGAAACGTTTTGCCGGATGCGATGCTCGTGAAGAAGGGCACGACAGCAAGAGAACTTGCGTACATGATACATACAGACATAGGCGAGAGTTTTATATACGCGCTGGATGCAAAGCGGAAAATGAGGATTGCAGAGGATTATGAGTTAAAGAACAACGATGTGATAAAAATTGTTAGTGCGAAATGAGGGCAAATGTAAGCAAAGTAAAGCATCCGGCAATAATCCAGCTCAGAGGGGAAGTAAGTAGGATGGATGAAATTCTAAAGGTTATTGAAAGAACGTGTAGCGATTTTGAGGTCAATGGAATGGACATCTACGTTTCCGACGTCAATGAAGCGAGAAGGGCTATATCCAAGATAAAGAAGTTTGGGAGGACAAGCATTAAGGTTAGCACGAAGTATGCGGGCTTGAGAAAGGGAAGGGTCAGAACACTGTTTGTTTACTGTGTAAGGTTTGGTCTATGATAATCGAATTTTCAGAGTTTCAAAAGATACGGAAAAACCTAAGGTGCCTTCGAGATTTTAACAAGCTAAATTATCCGAGAGGTATGCTTTTTACAATTCTGTCCCAGAAGAGGGTCGATGCTGTGAAAAGGTATTATCCGAGGGCAATGGAAAAGCTAGACGAAATAGCATCATTTTGGAATAAAAGAGGAAAATTCCCTCCGTGGCTGAGGCTTACTCCGGTAATGAGAATTCGAGTTTTGCTGAAAGGGCTCGGTTTTTCAAAAGCCGAAATTGGTAGGATTCTTAGAGAACCGGAGAGAGCAGAATCAGACAGAATGGAGGAGGAAGTATGGAGGGCGTTGTTTACGGATTTTGTTTACTCGCCACTCGCCGTAAGGCATCAGTTTGCCAGAGGAAAGCTCGGCGAAGAAATAATAAGGAAGTGGTTGAAGAAACAAGGAGTAGAGTACAGAGAGGAGAAAGACTTGAGAAAGGAATTCAACAAGACGCCCGATTTTTACTTCGATGAACCCGTTGAGATTGCGGGCAAGGAAGTGCGGTGGATAGAAAGTAAGGCCCTCTTCGGCGATCCCAGAACTCATTGGATCTACTCGAAAAAGCAGTTTTCCCGCTACGAAGAATTGTTTGGGGAAGGCTACGTAATTTACTGGTTTGGATGGGTTAAAGGCCTAAACACCTCAATTTTGTCCTGTAACTTCTTTTCTTCCCCAATGAGAGACGCTCTGCTGGACATGAGAGTTTACACAGCTGGAGGACAGGCTAAAAGAGTTGCAGAAGTTGCTGAAAAGCTCAATGCTTTTGTAGTTGACATAGGGTGTGATGCCGAAGGAACAATCGAGAACTACGTTTATATCGAGGAGCTAGAGTCTGATAAGCCTATGAGAAGCAGGGAATTTCTTAACGGGATGTGCAAGCTGATAGATTGCTATTCCAAGGGTAGAATACTCGTAGCCAGTAGAGAAAAAAATTGGAGGGATGGCAACAGAAGACACGTGGCATGGGTGCTTAGAAACCTCGGATTTGA
>QMZF01000019.1 GCA_003663055.1 Archaeoglobales archaeon
GTTGAAATGAACTTCTCCAATTGCTCTTCGCCACCTTCAGCGACTATGAGCACCCTTCCATCGGGAAGGTTCATGACGTAACCTCTAACGCCCGTCTCTCTCGCAACCTTGCGTGTGAAGTAGCGAAAACCCACACCCTGAACAACTCCGCTTATGTAAGCCGTGATGCGCTTGGTTGTACTCTTCATCTCCGGGCAGTGCTACTGTAGGATATTAAAAATTACTCAAAATTACTAAGGATGGTTCAGACTCTTCGAGTCAAAGTCCAGTTACGTCTAGCTAATTACCATAAAATAAACTTTTTAGATTAATTAGAAAATCTTACTTGAGCTACTGCAGTAGCTTAAGCAGCGCGAGATTAGCCTTGTTGACAGAACGGAAGTAATATATTTTGCCAAGCATCGCCGTAAAAACATGGAAGCCTACGGCAGGTTTATCGCGAGAGGAGAAATTTATGAGGGTTATTTTGACATTTCTTCAGAAGGGCTGATCTTCGATGGTATGGAGTTCCCGCTTTACGCTGTGAAGTTCCTCCCACCAGTCCAGCCGAGCAAGATAATTTGCGTTGGTTTGAACTACATAGACCACGCAAAGGAATTGAACATGGAGCTGCCAGAAGAACCGATTATATTTATGAAGCCTTCAACAGCAGTTATTGGCCATGAGGACTTTATAGAGTTGCCCCCTCAATCAAATCGGGTTGATTATGAAGGGGAACTTGCTGTCATTATCAACAGGAAATGTAGAAACGTCAGTAGCGAGGAAGCGTATGACTACGTTATGGGTTACACGTGCTTTAATGACGTCACGGCAAGAGATTTACAGCAGAAAGATGGGCAGTGGACGAGGAGCAAGTCATTCGACACTTTCGCTCCTCTTGGCCCCTACGTTGTCAGTCTTTCTCCATCAAATTTAAAAATAGAAACGAGGTTGAATGGCAAGACCGTACAGAGTTCGACAACTTCGAATCTCATATTTGACGTTGCAAAGCTCATTGAGTTCATATCGTCGATAATGACGCTAAGAAAGCACGATGTGATTGCAACGGGAACGCCTGCTGGCGTTGGTAAGCTGAATAGCGGTGATGTCATCGAAATTGAAATTGAAGGAATTGGAGTGCTTAGAAACTACGTGAGGTGATCTCGTTGATCGAAAAGGAGTACAAAGCTAAAGAAGTTGAGGAGAAGTGGGTAAAGCAGTGGAAGGACGAAATGTACTACTTCGACTGGAATTCGAGGAAACCACATTTTATAATCGATACGCCTCCCCCCTACCCCACTGGCTCTTTCCATATAGGAAATACCCTTAACTGGTGTTATATCGATTTCATCGCCAGATACAAGCGAATGAAGGGATACGAGGTTATGTTCCCGCAAGGCTGGGACTGCCATGGATTGCCAACGGAGGTTAAGGTTGAAGAAATGCACGGGATAAGCAAAAATGACCTGCCTCGCGACGAATTCCGCAGACTCTGCGTTGAGTTTACAGAGAAGAACATAGAGATAATGCGAAACGCCATGCGCAGGCTTGGCTTCTCCATAGACTGGAGCAAGGAGTACATAACAATGTACCCGGAGTACTACTCAAAAACGCAGGTTTCCTTTGTCCGCATGTACAACCAGGGACTTATTTACAAAGGCTACCACCCCGTGATTTTCTGCCCGAGATGCGAAACTACGATAGCTCTTGCCGAAATCGAATACAAGTCTGGTGTTACAAAGCTGAACTACATAAGGTTTGGCGATAGCGATGACGTTGTAATCGCAACCACTCGCCCCGAGCTAATTCCCGCATGCGTAGCAATAGCTGTGCATCCAAGCGATGAACGCTACAAGCATCTAATTGGAAGGAAAGTTCGTGTGCCTGTTGGCGGGCATGAAGTTGAGGTTATTGCGGACGAAGAAGTTGATATGGAGTATGGCACGGGGATAGTGATGATTTGCACCTTTGGCGATAGGCAGGACGTCAAGTGGTGGAAGAAGCATGGTCTTGAGCTGAGAATGGTTCTTGACAGAACCGGCAGGCTGAACGAGAAGGCCGGAAAGTACGCTGGCCTAACGACGAGAGAGGCGAGGCAGAGAATAATCGAAGATCTAAGAGCTGAGGGCAGGCTGATAAAGCAGGAAGACGTTGAGCAGAACGTTGGCGTCTGCTGGCGATGTAAGACGCCAGTTGAAATCATTGCAGAAGAGCAGTGGTTCGTTAAGATAGACAAAGAAAGGATACTGGAAGAGGCAAGAAAAATTAAGTGGTTCCCGGAGCACATGCTTTCCCGCCTCGAAGGATGGGTAGAGGGAATGGAGTGGGACTGGGTGATAAGCAGGCAGCGCATCTTTGCAACTCCTATCCCCGTTTGGTACTGCAAGAACTGCGGAGCAATAGTTGTTGCAAAGGAGGAATGGCTTCCAGTCGATCCTACGAAGGATAAGCCAAAGGAGCCTTGCCCGAAGTGTGGCTCAACTGAGTTTGAGGGCGAAGATGACGTCCTCGATACTTGGATGGACTCATCAATAACCCCCCTTGCAATAACCGGCTGGCCCTATGACTGGAAGGAATATCCAACCCATCTCCGCCCACAAGGCCACGACATAATCAGGACTTGGGCTTTCTATACAATCCTGCGCTCTCTTGCTCTTGTCAACGAAATTCCGTGGTATGAAATCGTAATAAACGGGATGGTTCTTGGAGAAGATGGTAGAAAGATGAGCAAGAGTCTCGGAAACATAATCTCGCCTGAAGAAGTTTTGGAGAAGTACGGGGCTGATGCTCTAAGGCAGTGGGCCGCTACAGGCGTTGTGGGCAGCGATGTCATATTCACTTGGAAAGAAGTCATTGCTGCTTCCCGCTTCCAGCAGAAGTTCTGGAGCATCCTTCGCTTCACAATGGGTCACATTAAAGATTACACGCCGAGCGAAGACGAGGAAAAGCTGCTCAGAATTGCCGACAGGTGGATTCTGTCGAAGCTTAATAGGCTTATCAAGGAAGTCGATGAACACATGGAAAACTATCGCTTCAGCGAAGCGTTAAAGGCGATAAGGAGCTTTACTTGGTACGAATACGCGGACAACTACCTCGAGATCGTGAAGAATAGACTCTATTCTGGAAGCGACGAGGAAAAGAGAGCAGCCAAATTCGTTCTCTACAAAGCTATGGACGCCCTGATAAGACTTCTCGCCCCCATTACACCATTTCTGGCTGAGGAGTGCTGGAGTATTTTTAAGGGCGACGGCAGCGTGCACCTGCAGAGCTATCCGCAGGCAGATGAGGCATTCATCGACAGCGAAGCGGAGAAGTGTGGGGATCTCATGAGGGATATAGTGGCAGAAGTTAGAAGACTTAAGCACGACAAAGGCATGGCTTTGAATGCCCCACTCAAGCTCATCAAAATATTTTCACCTATCGAAGTAGATGCGAGGGATATAGGTGGCGCGCTAAACGCTAGGGTTGAGATTTTGAGCGAGATTCCGGAGATAAGCATTAGAATTAAAGCCCTGAAACCAAAATACGGAATCCTTGGCCCGATGTTCAGGGATAAGGTCAAAAAGATAGTCAAAGCTGTTAACGAACTGAGCGAAGAGGACAAAGACAGGCTGCTGAGAGAAGGATTGGAGATTAGTATCGATGGCGAAGTAATAAAGCTCGAGAAGGACTGGTTTGAAGCGGAGATAGAGAAGGTTGTCAGCGGTAGAGAAGTTGATGTTCTTGAAGTTGGAGGCGCAATAATCGTAGTTGAAATCTAGCCTTTAATTCAAACGACTTTTGTTTTTTGAGACACTTTTGGCGAAACCTTTATATACCAATATACTAACCTTTTGTTAGTAACCATGTAAAAATGAAAGGTGATAACGGATGAACATAGACATCGTGCTCGAGGTACTAGGAAATGAAAGTAGGAGAAGGATACTCAATCTCCTCTCCAAAAAACCGTGTTACGTCAGTGAAATTTCATACTCACTCAAAATGGCACCAAAAGCCGTATTGGAGCATCTTGAGAAGCTCGAAAAAGCCGGAATAGTATCGAGTTTCGAGGAGGGTAGAAGGAGATACTACTTCATCAACAGAAACATGAGAATAGAGATTTCGATAACACCCCATAAGTTTGAAACAACCATAACTACAGGCAACAGAAAGGCGGACGTTGAAAAGGCTATAGGGGAGGCAAAGAGGCTGTTTGAATTTAGCTTTGAAGGTAAATCCATGTCGGAATTCTGCCAAGTTATAAAGAGAATCGAGGAAATTCAGCAACACTTCTCGAGAATCCAGAACATGATAAATTCAAGAATTACCGAGATCTTTGAACGCTTACTCGATGAAATAGAACGTAGCATAGACGATGAAGTGGAAAGGCTCGTCATACTGGGACTAACAAAAGGTGCTAGAACTCCGCTCGAAGTGGCC
The DNA here is from genome assembly GCA_003663055.1 of Archaeoglobales archaeon. Classification (GTDB taxonomy): domain Archaea; phylum Halobacteriota; class Archaeoglobi; order Archaeoglobales; family Archaeoglobaceae; genus Archaeoglobus_C. The sequence continues at coordinate 4,399 of QMZF01000019.1, forward strand.
GAACTGTTCGGTCTGTCGTATAAAGAGGTAGAAAGAGCCCTAGAAAGGCTCAAAGAAAGAGGACTCGTTAGAAAGGTGAGTGAAAACGGTGAAATCGTATGGGTTGTAAGTTGATATTAAATATAATTAAATTAAAAATAAAATTTGGAGGTGGTTCGTATGGTAAAGAGGGAAGAGGTCACGCTTAAAGTTGCGGAAGCATATTACAGAGACGTTGGTAGAGGAATTGCCAGAATTGATCCTGAAGTGATGGAGAAACTTAGACTTCAGAGTGGTGACGTTGTTGAGATAATTGGGAAATCAACGGTGCCAGCGATAGTCTGGCCAGGATATCCCGATGACAGAGGCAAGGGGGTAATCAGAATTGACGGCAGCTTGAGAAGCAACGCAGGAGTTGGCATCGATGACAAGGTTAGAGTAAGGAAAGTAGAAGCAAAACCAGCAGATAAGGTTGTAATTGCTCCAACGGAACCCATAAGGTTAATGGGTGGAGAAGCGTACTTGCTCAGACTCCTCGAAGGAAGACCAGTAACAAGGGGACAAAAGATCAGAGTTGAGCTCTTTGGCCACACGCTCACGTTTGTTGTGACATCGACGAAGCCTGCCGGTGTCGTTATAGTTTCCCGTAGCACTGCAATAGAACTCAAAGAGAGGCCGGTAGAGGAGGTTACGAGGACAGTTCCAAGCGTGACCTATGAGGATATCGGAGGGCTGAAGAGAGAGCTAAGGCTAGTCAGGGAGATGATAGAACTCCCACTCAAGCATCCCGAGTTGTTCCAGCGCCTTGGCATCGATCCACCAAAGGGTGTACTGCTTTACGGCCCGCCTGGAACGGGCAAGACGCTTATAGCGAAAGCCGTTGCAAATGAGGTTAACGCTCACTTCATATCCATAAGTGGGCCGGAAATAATGAGCAAGTACTACGGCGAGTCGGAACAGCGCTTGCGTGAAATATTTGAAGAAGCTAAGGAGAATGCCCCGTCAATCATATTCATCGACGAAATTGACTCGATAGCTCCAAAGAGGGAAGAAGTTACAGGAGAAGTCGAAAGGCGTGTTGTTGCCCAGCTCCTAGCTCTGATGGATGGGCTTGAAGCAAGAGGAGACGTAATCGTAATTGCAGCAACTAACAGGCCAGATGCCCTCGATCCAGCACTGCGAAGGCCGGGCAGGTTTGACAGGGAAATTGAAATAGGTGTGCCTGACAGAGAGGGTAGGAAGGAGATTCTCGAAATCCATACGAGAGGTATGCCCCTTGCAGAAGAAGTAAACCTCGAAGAACTTGCCGATCTAACCATTGGTTTCGTCGGAGCCGATCTCGAGGCCCTCTGCAAGGAAGCTGCGATGCACGCATTGAGGAAGAGGATGGAGAAAGGCGAGATTGACATTGAAGCAGAGGAAATTCCAGAAGAAGTTTTAGAGAACCTACAGGTTACGAGAGAGGATTTCCTTGAAGCGCTGAAGAACATAGAGCCTTCAGCGATGCGTGAAGTGCTCGTTGAAGTGCCTAAAGTTACTTGGGAGGATGTTGGTGGGCTAGAACATGCAAAGCAAGAGTTAAAGGAAGCAGTTGAATGGCCACTCAAATACCCTGAAGTGTTCGAAACTATGAACATCAAGCCTCCAAAGGGCATACTGCTGTACGGCCCGCCTGGAACGGGCAAGACTTTGCTTGCCAAAGCCGTAGCAAACGAGAGTAATGCAAACTTCATAAGCGTTAAGGGGCCAGAGCTACTGAGCAAGTGGGTTGGAGAGAGCGAAAAACACGTTAGAGAGATGTTCAGAAAAGCGAGGCAGGTAGCTCCATGTGTACTCTTCTTTGACGAAATAGACAGCTTGGCTCCGCGCAGAGGGGGAAGTGCTGACAGCCATGTGACGGAGAGAGTTGTAAGCCAGCTACTAACAGAGCTCGACGGAATGGAGGAGCTAAAAGATGTCGTTGTGATAGCTGCGACGAACAGGCCGGACATAGTTGATCCTGCCCTACTAAGGCCTGGGAGGATCGAAAGGCACATCTACATTCCACCGCCAGACAAAGAGGCTAGAAAGGAGATATTCAGGATACACTTGAGGAGTGCTTTGGAAAGGGGTATCTTAGGTTATGACACCGAAGATGTTGAAGAGGCAATAGAGAGTCTCAAGAGGGAGCTAAAGGATGAGAAGGAGCTTAAAGCGTTAGAAAAGATAAAGTCGGAAGAATTTGACATCGATAAAGTTCCTGAGGAGATCAGGGATAAGCTCAAAGACAAGCTCAACGAGATCGTACTAACTTGGCTTGCCGAGAGGACAGAAGGCTACAGCGGAGCGGACATAGAAGCTATTTGCAGAGAGGCGGGTATGCTCGCTATAAGGGAGGCAATAAAGCCTGGACTGACGAGGGAGGAGGCAAAAGAACTCGCTAAGAAGATTAGGATAACCAAGAAGTATTTCGAGAAGGCTCTCGAAAAAGTCAAGCCGAGTCTGACGAAGGAAGATATAAGAAAGTACGAGCAGATAATAGAGAACTTTCACAGAATGTACGCTTAGCTTGGGGAGGTGATGGAAATGGTCTGGAAGAGGAGGAGGAGAAGAGACTGGGACGACATATTTGATGAATTTTTTGGACGAGAGTTTGAGATGTTTGACGAAATCGTTGAAAGAATGATGAGAGACTTTGACGAAATATTCAGGAGAGCATCGAGCGGAGAAATCAAGCCAATAGTCAGGGGCTTCTCCATAAGGATCGGCCCGGATGGTAAACCAGAGATAAGGGAGTTTGGGACCAAACCAGAGGCAGTAAGACAGGAGGGCATTGAAGAGAGAAGACCACTTATCGATGTTATGGAGACAGATGAAGAAGTACACGTGATAGCAGAAATGCCAGGAGTCAATAAAGAGGACATAGATGTCAATGCCAGCGAGACCTCCGTTGAAATAAAGGCTGAGGGAGAGAGCAGGAAATACTATGAAGTTGTTGACCTGCCGTGTGAAGTAGTTCCAGATTCAGCAAAGGCTAGGTATAACAACGGAGTGCTGGAGATTATTTTCAGGAAGAAACATCCTAAGAAGGAAGACAAAAAGAAGATCAAGATTGAGTAATTTTTTAATTTATTTAATTATTTTTCGAATTTTCTTGTTCAAGTAATAAAAAAATTATAAATTATTCTGAAAACGAGAAGTACTCCGGGAACGGCTTTCTGTCAATGTGTATTCTTGCAAAGTCGTCCCCATGACAACCCATACAACCTACGTTTCTTGGAGAGTGTATCTCAAATACGTTGCCATTACTTGGTTTAAAGGGATCACTTGCATGGCATTTCCCGCAACCAAGCTCTTCTCTAGTATAAGTCTTGTGGCATTTATTGCAGTCGCTGTACTTCGATGTGTGAAGAGCATGTACGGCTTTAAAGAGCTGGTCTTCGTTGAGCTGAGGGGCATTCTTTACATGGCAGTATATACAGTACTCAGTAGCGTCGATGTGGCCGGGAATCCTTTCAACTTGAGGAACGTACTGCCTCTTGGTGTTATAGTGGCACGCAAGACAATTTCCGTCTATTGGTTTGGCTTTTGCCTCTGCTGCCTGAACTTGTGGAGCTTTCTGAGGTGCTGGTGTCGGCACTACAACAGCTTGAGGTTTTTCGGGAACCTCCCTAGTCTGAATGCACAACGCTATTGTTGCCGCAAAAATCAGGAGAAAAGCAATTAAAAAAATGTTTGCTCTCATAGTTCGCCAGTTTCTTTATTCTGCTGCTTTATCCGCTGCACTGTGGATTTCAGCTATGTCCTGAGTGTGGCACACTGTACAAGGCTTACCACGTGGTATGTGGACGTTTACGTAGTTCTTAAACGGCTTGGTTGGATCAACAGAATCGTGGCAGAGCACACAGGAAGGCTGGCCCTCAGGCCCCTTCGGAATGGTCAGTTTGTCGGTTGGCCCGTGACAGACCGAACACTCAAGATTTATCGTACCTTCACCAACGTGAATCTTGTGCGGATCTGTGCCGTGGCACTTCAGACATCCATTCCCATCCTTATGAGCAGCGTATTCAGAAGATTTCTTGTGGCATACTTGACAGTTGACAGTTGCTGCAACAGGCTGAGGTGGTGTGGTCTTCGGTGTTGGGGTTGGTTTAGGAGTGGATACAGGTGTGGTCTCGGTCGGTGTTGGTGTAGCCGTCTTAAAAGGTGTTGGCGTGGGTGTAGGTGGCTTTTCTGTCGTTGTACAGCCAGCAAATAGTCCCGCAACAAATACAGCCATCAACAATATAAGCATCTTGGTTTTCATTGACATCCCTCCAGTTGTGGTTGAGTAGCCTGAAATATATATTAGTTTTTCGGTTTTAATGCCAAATCGTCCACGCAGAGCGTAAAATCGGTTCAGAAGAGAAAAATGCAGCGTGCGGGTATTAGTTTCATCATTCAAATATCCTAAAACGAATAATAGAAAGAAAAACCGATAATTACGCTATCCGAGGTAGTAGTAAAGATTTGGATTTGCTCCAGTCTCAGGGCGGGGCGGTTTCAACTTTAGACGGTAGTACTTCCTAACTTCACTGTTGGGATCGAGCAGATTACCGAAGACCCTTGCCTTCGTCGGGCAGACGTAAACGCATGCCGGTTCCAAACCTCTCACTATCCTGTGATAACACCACGTGCACTTGTCAACCTTGCCCACCATTGCTTTGTTTTCGCCGTTTTCGGGATAAATGTATCTTGCACCATAGGGGCATGCAGAAACACAGTATCCACAGCCTATGCACTTTTCATAATCAACAAGAACGACCCCGTCATCCGTGAGGTATGTAGCGCCAACTGGGCAAACGGCAACGCATGGTGCATCTTTACATTGGTTGCAGAGCTTTGGAACAAAGTAACCTCGTTTGATGTTAGAGAGGTCTTCGGGAGGATAGGGCGTGTAGCCTTCTTCGCCCATCTTTGGTGAATCAACCATAACTCGCCCATCCTCCGTTACAGCATATCTTTCGACCCAAGTTCTATAGAACCCCTCTGGAACCTTATTTTCCTCCCTACAAGCCTGAACGCACTTTCCACAACCAATACATCTTGTCAAATCAACTACAAAACCCCAGTACTTATTCTGAGATAACACCGAAATTACAGAGATTCCTCCAGCTACGGCAGCAGCTTTCAAACCGAGACTGATAAACTCTCTCCTCCTCATGCAATCACCTTAAGCCTTTATTCGTAAAGTATGGCCTTAGCAGGCCACGGGTTGTGGGGATCATGGCACCTAACACACTTCGGGCCAGCGTAGTGCGTTTTGATGTCAA
>QMZF01000020.1 GCA_003663055.1 Archaeoglobales archaeon
CGTCTTGCATAAACTTTTTGAACTTCTAGGACTTAATCTCAATGAAGTAGAGTTCAAAATAACCCACAGAAAGAAGTTCATACATATACCCTCAAAAATAAGGCTTACCAAAGAGCTCGGTTTTCTCGTTGGAATGTACTTATCCAATGGCTTTGCTAGGAGCAACAGCAGGTTTAATCAGGTTTCTATTGCGAGTTCGAACGGAGAAGTAGACCTCATCTTGGGAATATTCCGGAACGTTTTCAATTATACACCGTCGATACGAAAGGATGGAAACATTTATACGATAACAGCAAGCGGAAGAACGATATACAAGTTCTTCGTGAATGTATTGGGTTTGGGCAAAAACGCTAGAGAGAAAAGAGTACCGTGGTTTGCGTTTAACAACAGAGAATTCGCTCTTGGAGTAATTGCGGGTATGATTCAAGGATGCGTTGGTAAAGAACTCTCGATTACTTCTGTGAACAGAGACCTCACAGATGATATAGTCATGCTTATGCTCACGTTAGGGATATTTGCGGGAATAAGCTACGATAACAGGCATAAGGGTGAAAATTACGAATACAAGGTGCGCATTTACAGGGATACAATCCAGAAGCTAATAGATTCTGGTCTAATCGAAACGGACACAGAGAAACTCACTTCAGTTCTTGAAAGAGGTGGTGTTTCAAGACGGAAGGGGTTGGGTGATGCGGTACCCGTGAAAATAGAGGAGATCGAATGGGTAGACAGCGATACCGAATACGTTTACGACTTCGTCATAGATGGCAATAAGACCTTCGTTGCTGGACGTGGTGGTCTTATAACCATAGACTGCGATGGCGATGAAGACTGCGTCATGCTTTTGCTTGATGGCCTGCTGAACTTCTCCCGCAGCTATCTGCCGGATAGGAGAGGTGGACAGATGGATGCTCCGCTCGTTCTAACCGTCATAGTCGACCCAAAGGAGGTTGATAGCGAAGTTCACAACATGGATATAGTTGAAGAGTATCCATTGGAGTTCTACCATGCAACCCTGAAGTATGCAAATCCAAAGGAGATCGCTGGAATTATTGAACGCGTGGAAGACAGGCTTGAGAGTGAGTTCAAGTACTGTGGTTTATCCTTCACGCACGACACGGCCGACATTTCTGCTGGTGTCAAGGAGAGCTCCTATAAAGCTCTAAAAACCATGCAGGACAAAGTTAGAGCACAGATGAGGCTTGCGGAGAAAATAGTGGCTGTAGACGAGCACGATGTGGCTGAAAGAGTAATAACGAGCCACTTTTTGCCGGATATAATAGGAAACCTTAGGGCATTTTCAAGGCAGGAGTTCAGATGTGTAAACTGCAATCAAAAGTATCGCCGAATTCCTTTACAAGGCAAGTGCGTGAAGTGCGGCGGAAAGTTAACCCTTTCAGTCCACGGCGGCTCCATAAAGAAGTATCTGGAGATCTCCAAATTCCTTAGTGAGAGCTACAAAGTGAGCAACTACACTAAGCAGAGATTGAGCCTTATAGACCTCGAAATACGCTCGCTGTTTGAAAGCGATACAAACAAGCAGGTTAAGATAATGGATTTCTTTTAGAGGTTTTTGTAGCGTTGTTAAATTTGTCCTAGGATCGAGAGAACTCAATAATCTAGTCAATTGGAATTGTAATTCACTGTAACTGCATATAAGTTATTTGAAAAATCTCAATACCTCCTATCCTCTACACCTTCTCCGTCTAACCTTTCAACCACCTTTACTTCCGGCGTAACGAGTAAAGCTTCTCTAAGTCTCGACTTTATAACCTCCGCATCTCCCCTCCCTTCTACGATTACCCTAAGCACATCCGTACCTTTCTCCGTTTTCTCTATCTCCATTCTAAACCTCCCGGTTAGTTCAGGAAAGCTCTTCAGGACGAAGGGAATCTGGGATGGATATATCTTGACCCCCTTGACCTTGTACATTTCATCGGTTCTGCCAAAAATGCCGGTAGGCATCGTAAGACCCATGCCACACGGACATTCGATGGAATCCACGACACCTAAATCACCTGTTCTGTACCTTTGCAAAGGCATTACCTCTTTGTTCAGGTGGGTAACGACGATTTCACCTCTTTCGCCGTCTCCCACTCTTTCGCCCGTTTCGGGATCGATCACTTCAACGTAGCAGAAATCCGTCGACACATGCAATCCCGTTTCATGCCTGCATTCGCAAGCTATCGGTGTGCATTCCGCCATTCCGTAGTAGTCGATGAGGGTTACATCGCCATAAGCGTCGCGAACTCTCTCTTTGTAGCCTCTAACGGATGAAAAAGGTTCTCCAGCAGCTATAAGAATTCTAATCCCTTCGAGCCCCTCTTTTGCTAGCTTTAAAGCAAAGCTCGGATTTGCAACCAAAACCGTCGGTTTCAGCTTTTCTGCAACCTCTATTGCCTGCGAAGTGGAGCCTGGGCCAAGGGGAATAACTTTCGCTCCAATTTCCTCGAACGCTCCATGGAACATCATTCCGGCAATGAATACGTGATATCCAAACGTTATCATGACGACGTCATCTTTTGTTACTCCTGCCCTCTCAAATGCCCTTGCATTCGCCTTATTCATCACTTCGATGTCCTTCTTAGTGTTCAAAATAGGAATGAGGCCAAGAGGGGAAGGAGAGAGATTTATTCTGACTACACTATCTTGCATGAAACTGCTGTAGTCTCTCAAAAGAGCCTCGTAGAATTCCGTTCTTGTCATGAAGGGGATTGTAGCGAAGTCTTCGAGAGTTTTTATGTCGTCTGGCTTTAAACCAACCTTTTTTAACTTTTTTAAATAAAAAGGATGTTGACAGTTCCTTCTAACTTGTGCTCTCAGAATTTTTACGATGTCAGAGCTCAAGTAAGCCACCTCTTTCTCCTCTTATACCTTTTCGCCTCCCTATAGCTTTTTCTTCCCATTTCGGTCATACCCATATAGAACTCCCTTACATCCTCGTTCTGCCTGAGTTTTTCCGCTTCGCCATCCATGACTATCCTGCCGTTCTCCATTATGTAGCCGTAGTCCGCTATCTCCAATGCGAGCTTTGCATTCTGCTCAACAAGCAGGATTGTAACGTTTTCCTGCTCGTTTATTCTCTTTATGATGTTGAAAATTTCTTTAACGACCATAGGAGCCAAACCAAGACTCGGTTCGTCGAGGAGTAAAAGTTTTGGTTTCGCAAGCAAAGCCCTTCCAATTGCAAGCATTTGCTGCTCTCCACCACTTAGATAACCACCTCTAAGGTTTTTCCTCTCTTTAAGGTTAGGGAAATAATTATAGACCATGTCAAAATCGGCATTTCCGCTTATGTAGCTGCCAACCTTTAGGTTTTCCTCTACCGTAAGCTCCTCAAAGATCCTCCTCCCTTCCATCACCTGAATTATACCTTCCATAGCGTTCTCTTCTGGTTCTCTGTTTTCTATCCTCTTTCCGTCGTAAACTATCGTTCCTCTCGTTACTTCTCCCCTCTCTGGCTTTATTAGCCCAGAAATGGACTTTAGCGTTGTTGTCTTACCCGCCCCATTTGGGCCGAGAAGGGTGACTATGCTGCCCTTCTCTATCTCCATCGAGACCCCTTTTAAAACAAGAATAAAGTCGTTGTAAATTACTTCAATATTGTTTAGCTCGAGCAACTTATTTGCCAAGCCAGTCTGCCCTCCTTTCGAGCTCTTCAATTCCAAGGAGCTCTATTTTTCCTTCTCTGACTGTGTATATCTTGTTGACCATCGATGGGCGGTGGTCGTAGGGGAACCACGATATCGGTGGTGCAAGCCCTTCTGGGTCGTAGTCTCGCAGAGTTTCGAGTTCGTGCTTTATGTTCTCCCCCGTCACTTCTTCGCCCTTGTCAACCACCATCTGGATGCCCTTGAGCATCATCATGGCGTTGAGCCAACCCTTTATGTAGTGTATCGTGTGGCCGCCGTCATCTGGATGCCAGGTGTTGTGCGCATAAAGAATGTCGGCCATGCCCTTCGCTGATTCATCTCCCCACAGCACACCAGGCCAGTTGTAGTAATGGCCTTCAGCAGCCTCGCCCGCAAGCTCGATTATGCGCTTGTCCCAGCCCCAGACGTTGACCATGAAGGTTGTTTCTAAACCGAGATCCATTGCGTTCTTAAGTATGACTGAAGTGGAGCTGATCGTTCCGCCAACCCAAGCGAAGTCTGCTCCGAACTCTTTAACACGCTGTAGTTGTTCCATAGCTGATGTAGCTTTAAGATCTACGATTTCATCCGGCCCTATCTCGAAGCCAAGTTCCTCAGCGTACTCCTTACCACCAGGGATTGGATCTGTTCCATAGGGCACGTTTGGATATATGAAAACGACTTTTGGTTTCTCCTTGTCGGAGTTCTCCTTTGCAAACTTGAGCACAGCCCTGAGCTGGGTGGTGTAGTCGGTAATCGTTACGAAGTTATACGGAGCTTCAGCAGGATTCGTGAGCTTGGGAGAGTAGGATGCGGAGATGAAAACAATCTTGTCTCTAGCGACATCCTGCCTTAAGGCGTCGGTATCGCCCGTCCCCCATCCTATTATCCCGGGCACACCCATCGATTTAAAGTTCCTGTATGCACTCAGCGCTTCAGGTACTTTGTAAGCGTAATCAACGTATTCAAGCTTTATCATGTAGCCGTTAATTCCACCCCTTTCGTTGACCAGCCTGACGTAATCCTGAACGCCCTGAGCATAATCCTTACCAACGTCTCCGGTCGGGCCGGTGAGGTCGAAGAGTGCTCCGATAACTATTTCCTTCTTTTCGGCTGTTTCAACGGTTTCAGTCTCAACTGGTTTGGTTTCCTGCTGTGCACACCCAAGGAATTGCAATCCAAGAGCCATTGAACCGGCAACACCCACATACTTGAGGAAATCTCTCCTCGTTACACCTCTCATTGTCCTCCCCTCTCCTGACTCTTCCGCAAATTTAATCATGATATTATAAGTCTTGCTATTTTCTGGCTTATCAAGGAGTACAGAATTTATGATCTAATTATGTAAATTTCAGATATTAATTGAAACCCAGTTAAAATCCAAAAAGAAAGTTATATACTATTCAAAACTATTCAAAAAATCAATACGGAAACGGAAACAACCTCAGATACTCCTTCACCTTTCTAAGCAATTCAACTATGCCGTGAGGTTCAGCAATTAGGAACAGAATGATTATTGCCCCAAAGATTATAGGCCTTAAAGACTCAACGGTGAACGTCATGGGCACGTATCCAGAAATTGCCGGAATTATCGCCCTCTTCAGTATCTCAGGCAGCGTTAACACAAAAACTGTACCGATTAAGCTTCCCCAGTGCCTGCCGAGGCCGCCTATGAGGATCATTGCGACGAAGTCTATAGATAGCGCTATCGTGTAGTGCTCGGGTGTTAAGTAGCCAACGTAGTAGGCCCAGAGGCTTCCTGCGACGCCTGCATAGAAGCTCGCTATTGCAAACGCAAGCAGCTTGTATTTGAAGACGTTTATGCCCATTATCTCTGCAGCTATGTCGTTATCTCTTATGGCAACCCATGCCCTCCCCACATCGCTCCTTGTCAGGTTTGCAGCAAAGACGAAGAAGAATACAGCAAGCGGAACGGCAACGAAGTAGAAGTAGAAGTCCGAGTTGGCTACTTTGGTTATAGCAAAGCCGAACAACTTCGCTTCGGGAACAACCAAGCCAGCGGAACCACCAGTAAGCCAGGTAAGCTTTGGATTTACAAGCAGGAAATCGACAAGATATTGCGCCGCTAAAGTTGCGATTGCGAGGTAGAACCCCTTTAACCTCAGCGATGGAATGCCAAAAATGAGGCCAAAGAGCATTGAGGAAATTGCCCCTACGAACGTCGTTAATGGAAACGGCAGACCGAGCTTTATAGCAGTAATTGTGCTTGCATAGGCTCCGATAGCCATAAAAGCACCGTGACCAAGGGATATCTGGCCCGCATATCCTGTCAGGATGTTTATTCCAAGGGTTGCAATCAGGAAGATGGCTATGTAGTTGGCCCAGTAGAGCATGTATATATCGTTCCTGAAAACGAAGGGATAAGCTGCAAGGAACGCTAGTGTGAAAACAAGAGCTATCCTATGTATCGGCCACTTTATGAACGCCATGTCTTCCGCATAGCTCGTCTTGAATACTCCGCACGGCATATCAGACCCTCTCTATCCTCTCTGTCCCAAAAAGCCCGTACGGCTTAATGGCCATTATAACAAGCATAAGAAGTAGTGGAAAGACGTCCTTAAACCCTCCACCAACGTACGGCTCTAAATACGTGCCGCCAAGTGCTTCAGCCACGCCTATTACGATTCCACCAACTATCGCCCCAGGAATGCTGTCAAGGCCGCCAAGTATAACTACGGCAAACACCTTGAGGCCTATGAACGCGAAGTTAACGTTTATCCCGCCATATATGTTTCCAACGAGGATTCCGCCTACTGCAGCAACCATTGCAGATATCGCCCAAGAGATTGCAAATACCTTCTCAACGCTTACACCCAAACTCATCGCAGCACTTTGATCGTCTGCCACAGCCCTCATCGCCACGCCCATTGTGGTTCTTGTGAAGAAGAGGATGAAGATCGCTATTGCTGCTATTGAAAGCAAGAGACCGCCGAGGTAAACGTACGGTATTACTATCCCGTAAATGTTAAAGGCTCCGGGAGGAAAGAGCTGGGGAAATGCTCTTATGTCAGGGCCCCAGATTGCGAGGACCAACCCTCTCATCATGTACGCAAGGCCAAGGGTTACCATTATGACCGAGAGTATGGGCTCTCCTATCAGAGGTTTAAGTACAGCCTTTTCAATCAGAAATCCGAGAAGGGCGGATAATATCACTGCAAGAACTATTGATGCCCAGAGTGGCAGGAACTCAGACAAAGCTAGGCATATAAAACCTCCAACCATCACAAGCTCGCCCTGAGCGAAGTTGAGAACTTTCGAAGCTTTGTATATCAGAACGAAGCCGAGAGCTATGAGAGCGTATATTCCACCCATAGTTACGCCGTTAATTAATGATTGCAGTAGCATCCCTAATCCTCCACATTAACTATTTTCATTGTAGTTCTGATTACCTTCTCCCTGCCGTCCTCATACCTTATAACTATGCTCGCTTCATATGCGCTGGTATCGCTGTACATCGCTTCTATGAGGTCGGAATACTTCCCTTCGATTATTCTTCTTCTAACCTTCCTCGTTCGCGTAAGTTCCTCGTCGTCTGCGTGCAGTTCTTTGTAGAGAGATACGAACCTCTTAATTCTCGCCTTCTCTGGCAGGGTTTCATTTACCTCCTTTACGACCTCTTTGAGAAGATTCAGCACTTCATCTTTCTGAGATAAATCCATATAGCTCGTATATCCTATCATGTGCCTTTCAGCCCACTTTCCAACGTTTTCCATGTCTATGTTGAGTATCGCCACGAGGAAGGGCCTGTTTTTGCCTATAACGACAGCTTCCCTTATGTACGGGCTGAACTTCAGTCTGTTCTCTATGTACTGTGGAGAGAACTTCGTGCCATCGCTAAGCCTTAGCACATCGCTCAGCCTGTCAACTACGATAAGGTGACCATCCTTGTCGATGTATCCCATATCCCCGGTGTGCAACCAACCGTCCTTCAACGCCTCCTTTGTCTTTTCCGGATTCTTGTAGTAGCCTTTAAAGACTGCCGGGCTTTTTATCAGAATCTCTCCCTCCTCGGATATCTTAATCTCCGTTCCAGGGATGGGCTTTCCAACGGTCTCGAACTTTATGTCGTCGTCTCTATGCAAGACCGCTATTCCCGCAACTTCCGTCTGACCGTATATCTGTTTCAGATTAACGCCTATTGCATGATAGAAGCGGAAGTAGTCCGGGCCGAGGGCAGCTCCTCCCGTGTAAGCGTACTTTACCCTCTTTAGCCCAACTTTGTCGAGTATTGAGCGGAAAACAAGCCAGTAGGCAATAAACCTCTTAAATTTGAGGAAAGGTGATGGCTTTTTACCTCTAAACTTCGTGTCGGCCCATTTGTAGCCAACCTTCATCGCCCAGTTGAAGATTGCTTTGTTAAGGCGGTTAGCATCCTCCATCTTCACAAGTATTTCAGACACGATGTTTTCCCATATTCTCGGCGGAGAGAAGATAACATGGGGGCCTATCTCTCTCAAGTCCTGTCTGACCGTCTCAGCGCTCTCAGGAAAGTTAACAACGGCACGCTTGCATAACGCTACGGATATGGACATCATCTGCTCTCCAGTCCAAGCAAGCGGAAGGCTTGAGACGAGTTCAAAACTCTCATCAATTGGATCGACTTTGCAAAGGTTTTCGGCCATGGAAATCATGTTTCTATAGCTCAGCATTGCTCCTTTGGGCATGGCCGTTGTGCCAGATGTGGTAAGAATGCATGCGGTGTCATCTGCTTGTGTTGACATTACGTTCTCTTCAAACAAATCGGGGTAGCGTTTCGCGTACTCCTTCCCCCTCTTTATCACCTCATCGAATCTCAGCAGGCACGGATCATCGTAGCGGTACATTCCCTTTGGTTCCCAATAGACGATCTTCTCTACCGAAGTCTCCTCTTTTATGCTGAGTAGCTTATCAACCTGCTCCTGATCCTCCGCAACCACGAAGCGGACATCCATGTAGTTTAGAAGAGCTTGAAATTCCTCTGCTAAACTGTCTTGATATAGCCCCGTGGGAATTGCTAGAGCTGACTGGGCTGCAAGTTCGGCAATTACCCACTCAGGACTGTTATCTCCGACTATCGCAATTTTGTCTCCCTGTTCAAGACCGAGGGAGATTAGGCCGAGGGAGAAGAACTTGACAGATTCATAGTATTCTTTCCATGTATATGCTCTCCATATTCCCAAGTCCTTCTCCCTCATTGCAACTCTATCGCCATAGAGGCGGGCATTTTTTGCCAATATCTTAGGAAAGGTATCCTCTAACGTATCCCCTTTTTCCATTCAGCTCTCACCTACGTAAGCTTCAACCACACGGGGATCGTCTTTAACCTCTTCCGGCGTCCCGCTTGCTATAACCTTTCCTCTGTCCAGCACAATAATTCTGTCGGATATGTCCATTACAAATCCCATGTCGTGCTCTATGAGCAGTATAGATACGCCGAGATCCTCGTTAATTTCAAGAATATAGACTGCCATATCTTCTTTCTCTTCGAAACTCAGTCCTCCCATAGGCTCGTCGAGGAGGAGGAGTTGGGGTTCGAGAGCTAAAGCTCTACCGAGTTCTACCCTCTTCTGTATTCCGTAAGGAAGAGTGGAAACTACTTTTTGTCGGTACTGCTGGAGATCTAGGAAGTCTATTATCTCCTCAACCCTCTCGCGGTGCTTAATTTCCTCATTTCTCCCCCTTATGAAGTAAAGTCCCGAGAATATCGGGTTGCATTTATAGTGTATGTGTCTGCCCGACATAATAACGTCGAGGGTCGTCATTCCGCCATAAAGCTCAACGTTCTGAAAAGTCCTAGCGATACCTTTCCTTGCAATCACATGGGGTTTTTTCCTCGTTATTTCCTCATCGCGGAAGAATATCTGCCCCTCCTGGGGTTTGTAAAATCCACTTATGCAGTTGATCAGGCTAGTTTTGCCAGCTCCGTTCGGGCCGATCATGGC
>QMZF01000021.1 GCA_003663055.1 Archaeoglobales archaeon
AACGTGATCTTCCACAGGTGGAAATGACGTCCAGTCTTGGTAGCGGAAGTTCCAGCCCTCAGAAGTTCGAAAGTAAACGATACCCTCTTCAGCCCTTTTATAGGTAAATTCATCAACTACTTCTCCGTTCTCAATCAGCTGGAGGGTTTCGCCGTTGTTTGAGAGTGCAAAGCTTTTAGAGAACTCGATGTCAGCACTCCTACTGAATGAAAGTCTGTAGGCGGTCTTATTTTTTGTTATTATAACCAATCCTTTCAGGTTTATCGGGATCTTACCTTCTCCATCGTCAAGAACGCAGGCTGACGTGGCATTGACGATTACGTATTCAGCGTTGTCGCTTCCGTACGGATTTGGACAAACTTCAACTATCTGCGATGCAGAAGCTGGAAGTACTGTCGATACGAGCACGATTACAAACAATGCAAGCATTGTAAGAGTATGGACTGCGTGAATTTAAGCCTGACTTTTAAAGTTGTAGGTACATCTCGCAGTCGTAGCTGCAATCAACGATTTTAAATCCGGTCTTTTTAAATACGTGTATTGCTCTCACGTTATTTCTTTCAGTTATGAGGCATATTCCCTTAAAACCAGTCTGTCTGCACAGCTTGATCATAGTTCTGATCATCTGCTGTCCAATTCCCCTGTTCTGGTAGTTGCTGTGAACGAAAATGCATAGTTCTAGATTTCTACCCACTGGAATGACTGCGCAATGACCTACTATTTTGTCATCGCATTCAGCGACAAGGGAAAAACCGCTCTCAAGTATGTAATCAACCCAAGCTTCAATAGCCTGTCTCGAAACCGGGGGTAAGCCAAGACAACGGTCGTCTGGGTTTAGGGTAGAGTACATTTCCACTATTTTGTTCCTATCCAACTTGCTGGTTGGCCGTACTACAACCCTCTTGCCAAGCTTATCTTTGAAACTGATGGCGCTTGCACTGATATTCAGCATTATGATCAATAACACATCCTCATATATAATCTTTTCTAACAATAATTAATTGCTATAATTATTAATCGGGATGTTTTCCAGCATTACTGAATTGTAGTTTAGAGCTACTTAAAATCATGACAAAATTTGCTAATAAAATTAGGAACGAAGCTAAACAGGTTCAAACCTACCCTCAAGTTTGTCGAGAACTTTTGGTAGCGTGGTGTATTCCATTTCTTCATGTGGCAATCTGTGTGGCTCGAACGGGCCGTGGCGGCGCATGTACTCTGCCATCTCCGCTGCCTTCTGCCTTGTGTAGTCGAATGCTGGATCATCGAACAGATCAACAGGCCCAACAAGCACTCCGTTGTTAATCTGGAAGCCGGCCCCTATCACCCTTGGCGGGCCATCGAAGCGTGTGCACTTCGCATAGCGGAATGGTACGGGCATTATTGGGCCGTTATGGCTTCCGCGCATCCACCCGCTAACGAGGTGCGGAAATGCGAACGGCTCGAGCACTTCTCCAACTGCCGGTAATCCTGACTGGGCTCTTATGAGGGCCACGGGATCATCCTTGCCAACGTACTCTCCAGCAATCTGGAATAGCTTTTCAGTGCTTACAACAGCTACCGGTTCATCGGCCGGCAGTTTTCCACCCTCTTTGGGAAACACCCTCTTTATGACGAATCTCGACTTGCTGCCTATAAGCGCTAGGATATCGTACATCTCCTCCGGCGCACTCATAAAGACTCGCTTGTGTTCCACTATGTCCCAAATCTCGAAAACGAAGCCGTTGTGCAAGGAGGGATCGATAACAAGTCCGGCGGTGTTGAAGGGATCGGCAAATATCCTGAATACTGGCAGGTTAAATGCTCCCGGCTCCGTTTTATCCATCATAAAAGCTAGAAGTGGCTCTGCTTTGCGCTCTGTAAACTCCATTTCCGCAACTCCTGGGCCTAAGCCACGAATGTTTCCTGAAAAAGCTTCCTTAAGCAAATCCTGACCGGCTGCATAGAGCTTGAGCTCTTTCGCCCTCTTTGTTGCCAACTCAAAGGTCTGCCACGCAATACCGTGTATTTTCTCGCTGTCAACCCCTTCTCTGTGCGTCATTATGAGTTCGAGGTCATCTCCAGCGTTAAGAACTCTGTAGTCTATGATGTCTCCGTTTTGCTTCTTTTCTTCGAGAAAAGCTTCTGCAACTTTCTTTATCTCATCCGGCACGACAACATGCCCGGGCACACTGCCGACATCGGCCTTGATCAGGCTAACAGTTATTTTTTCTACCATGATTATCAAACAAATCGTAAACAATTTAAAGTTTTGGTGCTAAGTGTTTGCATACTATGAGTACATGATAATGATGGGAAAGTTTTATATTATCGAAAGGCGAGTAAGAAGCAAGAGGTGTAAGTAAATGACAATAGAAAGAGTTCCGACTGGAATTCCGGGATTTGACGAATTGTGTGAAGGCGGGCTGCTAAGGGATCGCACTTACCTCGTATCGGGTACGGCTGGTTCTGGCAAGACGATATTTGCAATGCAGTACATAGTAAACGGAATAGAGATGTTTAACGAACCCGGAATCTTTGTTGCCACTGAAGAAAGACCTCAACACTTACGAGAACACTTTTCCGTCTTCGGCTGGGATTTGGAGAAACTCGAAGACGAAAACATGCTTGCAATCGTCGATGCAACGTCAACAAAAATAGGTTTGCCATCAGATGAGAAGTACATCGATGTGAGACCATTCGATACACGCTCGCTTATAGATCAGATGATAACAATACAAGATGAAATTGGAGCGAGAAGAGCAGCTCTCGACTCAACCACTGCAATAGGCTTCTCGATTCAGGATCCAGCTAAGTTCAGAGTTGAGTTGCTTAAAATATCCACGACAATGGAGATTTTGGGCCTAACTTCAATCTTCACGTGTGAAATAATCGACTCGGGATGGGATAAAATCAGCCGCTTTGGAGTTGAAAACTTCGTGACTGAAGGTACTATAGTTCTATACTACACGAGGAGTGAGAACGTAAGGGTTAGGAGCTTGGAAATCTTCAAGATGAGGGGTAGCAACCACAGCAAGAAAATACATCCTTTCGAAATAACGGAGAAGGGAATAGTCGTCCACTCAAGAGAAGAAGTTTACTCCGAAATCTAATCCTTTTATTTGGGGAATAGGATGGAGGAAGTTCACCCTATCATCTACTGGTTTGGATTTGTTATAGCTTTTGCTGGGCTTGTAGGTTATTCTTCAAAACCCCTTTACGAGTTTGACAGGCACGAGAAGTACGTAGAAGCCATCGCTACTTTTTATCTAATAACTGCTCTCAGCTTTCTTCTTCATGCTATATACCGCCTATTTTACCGGAAACTCGCTTACGTTGAGATTGGAGTAGTAGTCATGCTCTTGGCAGCAAGCCTTTACCTCATGGTGTACACGGGCATAGAAAAATTTGACATTAGGAGATTTAAAGATGCGCTGCTCTACGGGGCAATTACATGGCTTATGGGCCAGCAGCTTCACGTTGTAAAGGAGTACTTTCTCTATGCAGTTCCAGTTCTTTCTGCCTTCACAATTCCTGTATTTCTCGTTTCGGTCTATCTCTTTTACTCGATAAGGAACAAAACAGTGTATTTTACGTTTGAAGAACACGACAAGATAATATCAAGCTCGTTTTTTGTTATCTATCTTGCAGGTTTGTCAACTCTTTTCGTTGACATCCCGAATGTGCACTTCACGTTCAAAATAGTAGCTTCGGGCGTCTTGCTTTACGTCCTTTACAAACTTGGAAACATTGCCAGACTCTTTGTTTAGGTTGTTAGCATTAAGACGGTAAAAATATATTAACGTTGTGTAATTATGCTATTTTGTGATTGAAGCCATTTACGCCAGCCTATGTCCAAAGTGCGGAGGGGATTTGAGCACAAGAGAAGCGAACCGAGCAAAATGTGAAAGGAATGGAGCACTATGCAGATTTTCTGGAGATGCGCTTGTGGACGAATTCGTTGAGTTCTTCAAAAAAGCTGTCGGTGAGCCAAGGTCGATACAGCTTTTCTGGGCGAGAAGAATTTTGAGCGGTGAAAGCTTCGCCGCAGTCGCTCCCACTGGAATTGGAAAAACATCTTTTGGTGCGGCAATGGCGCTGTTTCTTGCTACTAAGAGAAAGCGCAGCTATGTAATTCTGCCAACGACTTTACTCGTTGAGCAGGTTGCAGAATCGATGCAGAGTTATGCTGAAAGGGCTGGGATCGATGTTGGTTTAAACGAAGAGGGAAATGTATGCATCCTCTACTATCACGGCAGGATGGGCAAAGAGGAGAAGGAAAGGTTTTTCCAGCTCCTCAAGCAAGCGAATGTAATCATAACCACTACGCAGTTTCTCGCAAGAAACTTTGAGGCTGTAAAACAAGTATTCGACTTCGTGTTCGTCGATGATGTCGATTCCGTTCTAAAAGCATCGAGAAACGTTGACCGCATCCTCATGCTCCTTGGCTTCAGGAAGGGCAAGAAGGGTTGGGAAGGAGAGGCAAGAGGCGTGCTGATGGTTTCAACAGCTACAGCCAAAAAAGGGCAAAAAGCCAGATTATTTCGTCAGCTCCTAAACTTTGATGTCGGCTCTTCGAGTCATGCGGTAAGAAACGTGGAAGATATCGCCATCAACTCCGAAAGCATCGAAACCGTAAGGGATATACTGAGGAGAATGGGATCGGGGGGAATTATATACGCTAGGAGTGGAGAGGAAGCGGAAAAGCTTTACGAGTTGCTGAAGGAGGAGTTCAAGATAGGGATAGTTACAGCAGGCAAAAAGAAAGATTACGAGCTCTTTGAAAAAGGAGAAATAGAATTCCTCGTTGGAACAGCCTACTACTACGGAACACTCGTTAGAGGTTTGGACTTGCCGGAAAAAATTCGCTTCACAGTTTTTGTTGGTGCTCCCACCTTCAGCGTCAGAATAGAGGACATCGACAGAGCTTCTCCTAGCGTTGTCAGGATTCTTGCCCTCATATTCAGGGACAGTGAGGAGGTCAAGAGGTTTGTACCCATTCTTTCTATAATAGATAAGCCCGAGCATGAGGAGGAACTTGTCGAACTCAGAAAGATTTTGAAGAGGCTTGTAGAGGGAGGCGAGGCGAGAGAAAAGGATGTCATCGTTAGGAAAGGAGAAGTAATTTTCCCCGATTTGCGAACGTACATACAGGGTTCAGGAAGAACTTCCCGCCTCTTTGCAGGCGGTATAACCAAGGGAGCGTCTTTTCTGCTCGAAGATGATGAGGATGTTCTTACCGCCTTCATCGAAAGGGCAAAGCACTACGACATTGAGTTTAAGAAGATGGAGGATGTGAATTTTGAGGAACTAATAGGGGAGATAAACGAGAGCAGGGCAAGATACAGGCGGAGGAAGGAAGCGAAGGATGTCGTAAAGCCAACCCTTTTCATAGTGGAGAGCCCGACTAAAGCGAGGCATATTGCGCGCTTCTTCGGTCAGCCGAGCGTGAAAGTGTTCAACGGCATGGTTGCGTATGAGGTGCCGACTGCAAGCCGTGTACTCCTCATTACTGCAAGCCTCGGTCACCTTACGGATTTGATCACAAACAGGGGATTTTACGGAGTTGAAGTTGATGGGCGTTTTATCCCGATTTACGCATCGATAAAACGCTGTAAGCAATGCGGTTACCAGTTTACCGAAGAGAGGCATAGCTGTCCGAGGTGCGAAAGCAAGGATATCGATGACTCGAAGCAGAGGATAGAGGCTTTGCGAAAGCTTGCCCACGATGCTGGAGAGGTGATAATAGGCACAGATCCCGATGCAGAAGGAGAAAAGATCGCCTGGGACATCTGGAATTTACTTTCGGGCTGTGGAACGATAAGAAGGGCAGAATTTCACGAGGTTACCAGAAAGGCTGTTAGCCAAGCCTTGGAAAACTTGCGAAGCATTGACGAAAACTTGGTAAAAGCTCAGATAGTGAGGAGGGTTGAGGATAGGTGGATCGGATTTGTTCTCAGCCAGAAGCTGTGGAGCAAGTTTAATAATAGAAACCTTTCCGCTGGCAGAGCTCAAACCCCCGTGCTCGGATGGGTAATTGAAAGGGCAGAGCAGCATAAGGAGAAGAAAGTTGTAGGTGTTATAAAGGAGCTCGAATTGGCAATTGAAGGTGTTGAAACGCCGAAGGCGCAGCTTAGAATAGAGCTTTTGGAAGAGAAGGTGGAGGAAAGAATTCCTCTTCCTCCATACACCACCGATAGCATGCTGAGGGATGCAAACGCAATTCTCAAAATGCATGCAACGCAAACGATGAGCGTTGCGCAATCCCTCTTCGAAAGCGGGCTGATAACCTACCACAGGACGGACTCAACGAGAGTTAGCGATGCTGGCATGAGGATAGCCAAAGAATATCTTGGTGAAGATTTCGTTGCAAGGGAGTGGTTTGCCGAAGGTGCGCATGAGTGCATAAGACCAACAAGACCTGTGGATAGAAATACGCTGCAAAGGCTAATTCAAGAGGGCGTAATTGTTGTCGAAGACGTGACTTGGCGCCATCTTGCCCTATACGATCTAATCTTCAGACGTTTCATGGCGAGTCAGTGCAAGCCGTACACGGTCAAAGTTCACAGGTATTCGATAGCCATCGATGGAAAAACGATTGAAGAGGAAAGGATCGTTGATGCAAAAGGCAAAGCATACGAACTGTACAAATCCGTCTGGGTGAGAAAACCTCTACAAGTAGGCGAACAAATCGTTGATATTGAAGTCAGGAGGATTCCGAAGGCTCCTCTCTACACCCAATCCGACATAGTACAGTTGATGAGGGAAAGGGGAATAGGTAGGCCATCGACCTATGCGACCATTATCGACAAGCTCTTCCAGAGAAACTATGTCGTCGAGAGGAACGGGAAGGTGGCTCCAACAAGAAGGGGCGTGGAAGTATACAATTACCTCGCAAGCAATTACTCAAAGTTCGTTTCGGAGGAGCGCACGAAAGTTCTTGAGGAGAAAATGGATTTCGTTGAGAGGGGTGAACTCGACTACCAAAAGGCCCTCGAAGAATTATACCACGAGATAGAGGAGATAATCGCATGAAGTTTTGAGCAGCGTTGAAACATTGAAAAAACTTATATTGATGTCGGCATAGCATCGAAAAGGTGGAGCCATGAACGATCTGATCTGCAAATACGTGTATAGAGATGGCAAGGAATATGGCGAAAGCATAGACGTCCACGGAGATAGACTCATCGTTAAAGTAGGGGCGGACTTTCTCGCCATCCCGCTCGACTGCGTTGAAAGAATAGAGGACGATAAAGTATTCATAAAGGAGTTTAATAATAAAGAAGCAAAAGAAGTAGGAAAGAAATGGATGGAGGAGAAATCAAGACCCGTGAGCCTTGAAGAGCTAAAAGCCTACGGATTTGGTGAAGAAAAATAGTAAAAGCAAATCATGGGGTACAAGCAAGTTATAGTCGTTAGGGACGATCTTACTCTATCGAGGGGAAAACTTGCAGTCCAAGTTGCTCATGCGGCAATTCTCGGTTGTGAAGCGGCGGATAGAAAGGTCGTTGAAGAATGGAAGCAGGAAGGACAGAAAAAAATAGTTTTGAAAGTGGAAAGCATCCAGCATTTGATGGAGATAAAGGAGAAAGCATCGAAACAAGGTCTGCCAACCGCTATCGTTAGAGATGCCGGCCTTACCGAACTACCCCCAGGGACTATTACGGCAGTCGCAATCGGACCAGATGATGAGAAGAAGATTGATAAAATAACTGGAAATCTGCCTCTTTTAAGGTAAAATAAAATAAGTTTATTTTATTATCATTTATTATTTATCAAATCTTTTAAAATTTTCTATTTCGTTTTGCTAGGGCATAAGCTTAAGAGCAGGAAATCAGATTATTATCTGGTGGTTATCCTTGGCGCAACCAATCAGGAGAATAGGCTTTATTTCAAGATATTCTCCTGTGCATTGTGGTATAGCGGAGTACACGAAGATGCTGATATCGGCTCTTCGCTCTCTAAATCCCCGTCTTGAGGTTTATGTCTTCTCAACAGATGAAGCGACAAATGAGCCTTGGCTTGACGAGCTAGGTGTGAACGTCATTCCGTGCTATCCCCGCTTTGCATCGAATTACTCTAAAATGCTGGATGAACTCGTGGAAGTGCCGGTTGACGTGCTTCACCTCCAGCACGAATACGGCATTTACGGAATGGGTAGAGAAATTATCGAAGCTCTCTCAGAAGCAAAGGAGGAGAAACTTGCAGGTAAGGTAATTATAACCATGCACACAGTGGATCATCCGTACACCGAAAGAAAGGATGCTCTGAAATTTCAGGCAGCTCTTAATAACGTGGATGCCGTGGTTGTACACAGCTCTCTCCAAGAGTTCGAACTGCACATACAGGGGATTGAAGCATCAAAACTGCATAGAATACCCCACGGAACGCTGATTAATCCCTATCTTTGCTACACGAGGAGCTACTTAGCAAAGAGTCTCGGTTTGCAGGATGAATTCAGCGGAGTTGTACTTAGCGTGCCCGGCTTTTTAAGGAAGGACAAGGGCATAGATATGTTGCTCGATGCACTGGAGATACTCGAAGATATGAGGTTTACCCTTCTGATAGCCGGAGAATCTAAAGACCCAGAAGTGCACAGGCTTGTTGAAAACGCTTCAGCAAAGACCATTATTATAGAGAGATACCTTTCAAGCGATGAAATACTGCGCGTCGTAGCGTTAGCAGACGCAATAGTCTTGCCATATCGCGATAGACGTGGGGCTTATGCGGTCAGCGGGATCCTCCACCTATCTATGGGCGGGCTAAAGCCGATAATTGGTAGCAGGACTCCAAGGCTTGTAGAGCTATATCAATTCGCACCCCGCTTGACTGTGCCTCCGGGGGAGCCAAAAGAGCTTGCTAAGAAGATAGCTTGGCTTGTGGAGAATTACGATTATGCTGTAGCTTACATGACAGAGCTTTACGGATATGCTGCGAGAACTCAGTGGATAAGGATGGCTCACCGCCATCTAGAACTCTACCAGAACTTGTTGGATTTTAAAATTTAAATTTCATTTATTATTTTCTTAGATTAATATTTGAACCCGTACTCTCCAACAAGCGGAACGAATCTTACAGCTCCCCAACGCTTTTTCTCTATGCTCCCATCGGGTTTCTTGTCGACTATGTAGAGGTACTGGATGTAGTCTCCAACGGGAATGAGCATCCTGCCTCCCGGCTTTAGTTGCTCTATGAGTGGTTTTGGAACGTCAGGAGCGGCTGCAGTAACGTATATCTTGTCGTAGGGCGCCTCCTTCTCGTAGCCCTTGCTTCCGTCTCCAACGATAATTTCTATGTTATCGTAACCAAGGTCTTTCAACAAAGCCTTTGCCCTTTCCGCAAGCTCTGGATATCGCTCTATTGCTATGACTTTCCCTTCCTTGCCAACGATTTCGGCAACTACGGCTGCATGGTATCCGCTCCCTCCACCAACCTCAAGGACTTTCTCTCCTCGCTTTAAGTTTAAAAGCTCACACATCATTGCGACCATGTGGGGCGCGCTTAT
>QMZF01000022.1 GCA_003663055.1 Archaeoglobales archaeon
CATAAAGTTGCTAAAAAGAACCGCTGCGACAAAACCCACCATCACCCCGAACTTCGCCAATCTCACCCACAAGCTGAGAAGGGAACATTTTAGTCTCTGGATAAAATCGATAGATAAACCTTTTTAAGATTTTAGAGTTGCTCTGTCGAATAATCCTCACTAAACTTATCCTCTCTACTCTAACAAACCCCAGCAAAGAATTGCCTCGGAGAAGTGAATATCCATACCTTTGCTGCAATCAGATGATAATAAAAAAAGCTAATAGAAAAAAAATTAGATTGGATGGGAGATAGTGAAATACGGCAATCTTATGGTTCATGCAGATAGTTTAGAAAAGCAAGAATAAACTTGAAATATCTGACTGAACGTCGATCTTTGCGCTAATCAGCCTAGTATCCATCCAAGCGGTAAGTTTTGTCAATTAACTCTGATTCGTAATCTCGACAAGGTAAGCAAACAGCTATTTCCCAGACGTGGTGATTTTTGTAAGGGTCCTAAAAAATATACTTTAATCAACAAAGGATATGCATGCTCGTATTCATCGGCATGGGTCTGTGGGATGAAAGGGACATATCGCTAAAGGGACTTGAAGAAGCGAGAAGGGCTGACGAAGTGTACATCGAATTCTACACATCAAAGCTTATTGGAACTAACTTAGAGAAGATAGAGAATCTCTTGGGAAGAGAAATAAAGGTGCTTGAACGCAGCGACCTCGAAGAGAACTCCAGGGTGTTGGTAAGGGAGGCAAAGGCAAAGAACGTAGCAATTCTCGTACCCGGCGATCCAATGGTTGCTACGACGCACTCAGCTCTAAAGCTGGAGGCGGAGCGAGAGGGGGTAAAAACAAAGATAATCCATGGAGCAAGCATACTTTCGGCTGTATGCGGTCTTACGGGTTTGCATAACTATCGTTTTGGAAAATCTGCTACGGTAAGCTATCCTTACGGTAAGCCCTCAGCAACACCCGTCAACGTGGTGAAGGCCAACTGGAGTATAGACGCCCACACGTTGCTATATCTGGACTTGCATCCCGAGCCAATGCTCATTCCAACAGCCGTAGAAATCCTGCGTAAAGCCGGACTGGAAAATTGCTTTGCCGTTGGTATTGCGAGGGCGGGGAGTGAAGAACCAGCTGTTAAATGTGATTTTCTCGAAGAACTCTGCCAATACGATTTTGGTGAAGGTCTGCATGTAATCGTCGTTCTTGCAAAAACATTGCATTTTATGGAGTATGAATGTTTGAGAACGTTCGCTTCGGCTCCTTCAGCACTTGAAAAACTTGTAAGATAATAATTAATAATTACATTTTATAAATATTTTTCTTAGTAAATTAATGTTATGGAAAAATACATATAGATGGATAAATAAGGTAAGCTGTATGCTGCACGAGTATATTATCTGGCTAAAGAGGATAATCGAGAATCCCGCAGCAAAGTCTGTGATAAAAAGACTATCTTCCCCAAAGAAGATAGACTCTGTTCTTGCAGCATACGCTGGCCTGAGAGAACCTAAGGGAATTACGGAGAAGAGTTGCTGTGCGATACTTTCTAAGGTTGTTAAAAAAGCGGCCGAAAAGTTTGGAATCAATGAGGATGTGCTCAGAGAGGGATTAAAGGACCCCTACTACAGGAGGGGTTTGGCAAACGTTCTAAGAAGTATCGCGGAATACGGCATAACCATGCCTCAGAAGCTCTACGCTCCATTTCTTGTAGTTTGGAACTTCACGAAGAAGTGTAACCTTAGATGTAAGCACTGCTATGCAAATGCCGGAAAAGCGGCCAAAGAATTAAAATTTGAAGAGAAGCTCGAGCTTGTAAATCAGCTTGACGAAGCAGGAGTGGTGGCGATCTCGTTTTCGGGCGGAGAGCCACTCATACACGAGCACTTTTGGAAAGTTGCGGAATACGCATCGAAAAAAGGCTTTCATCTAAGCATTGCAACGAACGGAACGCTTATAGATGAAAACGTTGCAAGAAGGCTGAGGAATTTGAACTTTGGTTATGTAGAAATTAGCCTCGACGCAAGTAAGGCAGAAATTCACGACAGCTTTAGAGGTGTAAAAGGCGCATTCAGAAGGGCCGTTGAGGGGATAAAGACCTGCGTAAGGGAAGGTCTATTCGTTGGCATCGCAACAACGGCAACAAAGCTAAACGTTGAGGACATACCAAACGTGATCGATTTTGCAATAGAGCTTGGAGCTGGTAGAGTTGTCGTTTTTAACTTTATACCTACGGGAAGGGGAAAGGAGAATGCAAATCTCGACTTGAGTGCTGAGGAAAGGGGAAAGCTCCTTGAGTACTTGTATGATAGGCTTGAGGAGGGTAAAATTCAGGTTTTTTCGACTTCACCAACGTACGCTGCCGTTGCTTTGAGAAGGGTTGTGAAGAAAAGAGGTAGGAAAATAACACCAACCCATTTTGCAAACGTTGAGCTATCTAGCATGGAAAAGTACGGGAACGCTACCATCGTACTCTCCGAATTCATAGGAGGGTGCGGAGCCGGTAGGCTGTACTGTGGAATAGAGCCAAACGGAGACATAACACCCTGCGTTTTTATGCCGATAGTCGTGGGCAACGCTATAAGAGACGGCTTTCTGAAGGTATGGCAAGAGAGCGAGATACTTGAAGAGCTTAGAGACAGAGATTCAGAAAGATATGCGTGCAAAAATTGTGAATACCGCTACATTTGTGGAGGTTGTAGGGCGAGGGCGTATGCGTACAACAACGACATTCTAGCGTTCGACCCCGGATGCCACATTGTAAAGGTAATTGAGACCTGATGCATTTTCGATCTTTTTTATTAAGCGTGTTGCAACTCAGCACTCGGAAAAGAAATTGGCTCGTGATTTCAGGCGATTGTGTGATTCGCAAAAATTTTAACCACATTCAATCTTTTTTAACCAATGAAAGGAGCAGTCGGAAGGATATGCGGTGAAGCCTCACCTACAGACTTCAGCTTTGTTGTTTTCGATCCGAAGGAGGTAAGGCGTACAGATTACGTTAAAGTTTGGAACGATGTTGATGGATGGGTTGTTGCCCAAGTGGTTGATATAAGAGCAACGTCCGAAGCGAGCAATTCTGACATACTTCAAGGTAGAGATGTGGAAAAGGAGCTTTACATTGCAAAAGCGATTGTAATCGGGAAGAGGGATGAAAAAGGCATGCTTAAAGTTCCAAAAACTCCATTTGTTCCCGGAGAAAACGTCTTTAAGGCTGAAGAAGAACTCGTTATAGACGTGCTTGGCCTTGAAAAAGATGGAGTCTATCTTGGCTTACTTGAGGATTCGAATATACGGGTAAACCTCGATACCAACACTCTCGTGCAGAAACACTGCTGCATTCTGGCAAAAACTGGCAGCGGAAAGAGTTACACTGCTGGAGTGATCATAGAGGAGTTAATCGAAAGGGGCGTGCCTCTTTTCATAATAGACCCCCATGGAGAGTACGCAACGCTGAAGGAGCCGAATAGAAACGAAGATGAGGTTGGCATGATGCAGACATTTGGAATTCAGCCAAAGGGATATTCAAACGTAATGATTTATGTACCCCCAAATTCTCCTTTCATTGACAAGGCTGACGGCATTCTCAAGCTTGATGGCCTTAATTTGACGGCAGAAGAAATAGTCGAGCTTGCAGGAATAACGAACTCAACTTCTCAAGCTCTGCTCTATCAAGCCATAAAGAACCTCAAGAGTAGGAACTATACGATTGAAGACATTATTAAGGAGGTCGAATCGATAAAGCACAACGCTAAGTGGGCACTGCTTGGCCATCTCGAGAAGATAGTTGAAGCTGGCTTATTCGACGCAAATCCAACGCCAGTTAACGTTCTACTTCAGAAGGGAAAAGCAGTAGTTCTCGATATGCGCGGTATTCCGCCGGAGCATCAGGATCTGATAGTTTCGAGGGTTTGCCACCAGCTTTTTGAGCTTAGAAAGAGGGAAGAAGTGCCGCCAGGTATGATAGTGATCGAGGAGGCTCACAACTTTATACCAGAAAGAGGAATGGGAAAAGCTGTATCAACACCAGTACTGCGAACCATAGCCAGCGAAGGTAGAAAGTTTGGTTTAGGGTTGCTTGTTATAAGCCAGAGGCCTGCAAGAATCGATAAAAACGTGATAAGCCAGTGCAATACCCAGATAATTCTCAGAGTTACGAATCCAAACGACATAAACGCAATAAAAAAGGGTGTTGAAGGCTTAACAGCAGAAATGGTTGACGAGATTAAACGTCTGCCTGCAGGAACGGCAATTGTCGTTAGCCCTGAGCTTGAAAGGCCGGTAATAGTGAACGTGAGGGTTAGAAAGAGCATGCATGGAGGAGCAGCTGTAAGCGTGGTTAAAGAAAAAACAAAGAAAAAGAGGGAAAAAAGCGGATTTTTAACAGGAAGAAAAAGTGATAAAAGAAAGGAGAGGGGAGAAAAGGGCATGGAAGAAAAGAAGGAAAAGAGAGGGCTGCTAAGGAAGATGTTTGGGTAGTTGGTGATGTCATGAACTACCTTGTAGTTCTCCAAGGGGCTTGGATTGTCAGAAAAGCGAGAAGTGTGGAAGATGCAATGAATATAGCCGTGGCTGAGGCGGGAAAAAGGCTTAATCCAGACCTCGATTTTGTTGACATCGATGTTGGCATTGTTGAATGCCCAAAATGCGGAGAACCTCTGAAAAGTGTGTTTATGGTGGCTGGTATGGCCCTCGTAGGACTAGTATTCGAGATGAAGGTTTTTAACGCACAGAATGAAGAACATGCTGCGAGAATAGCTAAGTACGAGATCGGAAAAAGACTACAGCGTATACCACTTGAGGTTGTGGAGGTAGTGAGGCTTGAAGAATGAAGCCATAACCGTTCGTGTAAGCGACATCGCTGGTTACGTTTATTGCCCACGCGTATGCTACTACAGGCTCAAGTTTGGTAGCAGAGTCAGTGAAATACATGCAGTGAAGGAAATATACGCCAGTAGAAGGGCAGGTTTTGACGATGAATGGGCGATGGGAAAATTTCTAAGCCTTTACGGAGAGGAAAATGCCGAAATTTTTAGGCAAGCCCTTGAAGACTTTGTATTTAACCCAATGCTGGACATGCTCAAGCAGGTCGATACCGATGTATTTCTCGAATCGAAGCGGCTCAGACTTAAAGGAAAGCTTGACGAGCTCGTACTATTTAATGGTAAAAAGTACCCTCTCGTTCTTGCTTTAAAAGCTCCAAAAGAGGGTATTTGGTATAGGGACAGGATAAAGGTTGCGGCCTTTTGCATGCTTCTGAATGAAGCGGGGATGGATGCGCAATCTGGTTTCGTCTACCATTGCTTTGATGGTGAAATAAGAAAAGTGAAAGTTGGGAGAAAAGACAAATACGCTGTTATGAAGCTAATCGAGAGAGTTTACAAGCTTACAAAAGGCTTTGTGCCTGAAGGTGTTAATGACTCGAGATGCAGCAGGTGCCTTTACTATGAGGAATGCATGAACGAGCCAACGACGTTTGCGTCACGCTTCTTATAGACTCCTCAAGTTTTCTCCTACAATCGTTACAGTATCCGAGCCTCTTTGCATCTATCTGTTCAACCCTTTCGCAAAAACGCATAACACAGTTGTTGGTGCAGTGTTCAAGTCCGAAAAGGTGACCGAGTTCGTGTAGAGCTTCTTTGAGAACTCTACTTATAAAAATACATCTGCTCACACCGTTCAACCTGCAAGTTGATATTACTGCTGACGTACCGTTAAGCTCAGCACACCCAAAAACGGAAAGAGAACTTCCATAATAGACATCCTCAGACGTTATTCCAAGAACTTTCAGGAAGCCATAACTATTTGCAAGCTTTTTTAGGAATACTAGAATTTTTAAGGCATCGTATTTCTTCTTAAGCGAGTTGTAGGCTGAATTCGGTAAAGGCGAGGCATCAAGGACAGAAAAATCAAAATAGGGGAGCTTAAAAAATAAATCTATCAGTTCCTCATCTACGCTACCGAGTGGAACGAGGGCAATCATTTCAGTTCATCCCATTTTCTGCGTTTCATGTATCTCTGAATTCCCATGATTGCTAATGCAATAGCTATTATTCCTCCGACTATTACTCCAACGAGCTTGATGTCTATTGGTATACCTGGCATCTTGAACTCTTCAGCAGTTTGTGTCGGTTCGGGAGTAGCGGTCTCTTCTGGACTGACAACTTTCTTTAACTCTTCAAAAAGGGCGTTTGCGGAATTTGCAAGTTTTTCTGCCTCGC
Organism: Archaeoglobales archaeon; assembly: GCA_003663055.1. Taxonomy (GTDB): domain Archaea; phylum Halobacteriota; class Archaeoglobi; order Archaeoglobales; family Archaeoglobaceae; genus Archaeoglobus_C. Next base: position 6,220 of record QMZF01000022.1, read on the forward strand.
TTATAATATTGTTGGCTTTTATTTCCGCTTCGCTGTACTTGCCGTCATTTATGTATGCCTTAGCTACTGCAAGTTCCTCCGCAAGGCTGCTGCTCTCATCCTGCAAGCCCTTGAATTCGCTCTTATAGCCGAGTAAAGTGCTGGTATTTACGAGCTCTTTGCTTTCAATCTGATCTAAGTAGAGTTCTATTTTGTCAAGGCTTTTTCCTATCTCTCTGAGCCTTTCGTCAGCTTGGCTGCATGCATATTCTGCTTTGACCTTTTTTGCTTCCGTGTCTGCTTTGTCAAGCCATTCAGAAGCATAATTTAGTCTTTCGTCGGCTTTAATGTACTCACCGTCATTGTAATAGCTTTCCGCGAGAGATATGTTCTGACTTGCGTAGTTTAGATAGTTGCTAAGTCCAGACGTGTCTGTTTTTCCTATGTATTGGTCAAGAACTGCGGAGAGATTGTTGTATCGCTCTTTCATGGAGCTAATGTCACTTTTGAACCTGTCATAGTCAATAACGAGTAGGACTACTGGAGGAAGGCAGTTCTCTTCCGCCTCTTGCACATCAAACCTTAACGCATTTATTTCTTTCAGTCTTGCGGATGGTGCTGGCACGTCATCTCGAATTTCTACGTTTATCTTGTCCAAGCCGTCTTCCCATTCTCCAACCTTTATATCAAGATACTTTTTTCCTGGAGAGCTCTCGTAACCGACTCCGCCTCCATTTTTGTAGTAAACTGTTGCTTTTATCACCGCCCCTTCAAGCTCGGTTCTTGCCGTGTAAGTCCTTCCATCAACCTCTTTAGCCTTGTCTTCATCTATCGGCTCGATAACATACGTTATCTCTACGGTATCCCCTTTTTCGCACACCTTATCAATAACGAACTTTCCATTGCTTAGAGTTGGCTTTAAATCTTCTCCGTTTACCTTAAGAGTGACATCTGGCTCCTTAAAATCGCTCGTATTAAGCTTTTCAAGAGCAAATGCCGGATGGATTGCGATAAATATGACGGATAAACTAAGCAGGAAAAGAATCAGATTTTTTGTAAATTTCATCCGACCACCTCATATGAGTGGCTCGATGTCCTCGTCGAATAGAGAGAGCGTTTTCTCTATACGCATTCTTTCCGCATCTTCAACCTCTTCTTTAGCTTCAGCCGCCATGCGCTGCAGCTCTCTAACCCTCGGAATGTCTGTTACGTTTGCAAGAACAACCAGAGCTGCGACATACTTTGTCCTTCTCGTTGGGTAGTCTCCAGCCCTAACTTCAACTCCAGCGATCTGTTCCTCGAGCCATATCTTTGCCTTTTCAAGTCCCTTTCTGTCGAGATGTTCCGGTGGGCCAGCAACGAGAACGAGTGCCCTTTCGGCACTTCTAATGTTACACGGAACCGTAAGTCTGCCAAGGGCTGCTCTTCTTACTAGAGAGGCTATCTTCATAGCCTTGTCGTCTTCCATAATCGGCTCTTCCTCTTTTCTCTTGAAAAAGGGTATTTTACCCTTCTTCTTTGATTCCGGTTCAGCAAGAGACGTAGCATATCCAATGGAGGATATTCCGCCACCTCTCAGGGTGTTTATAACTTCTGAACTGTCAACGACCATTTCTCCAACCATGTCCTCCTCTAAGGGCTCTCCAGCTCTTGCCAGAACTGCAAGCCTCCTTACTATCTCCTCATTGATTCGGGAGAAGCTTTCGCGAAGGCTCAAACCTTCAAACTTCCACGCGCCGTTATCAACTAAGATCAGGTTGTCAACGTATTTAAGAAGGGAAATCATGCTCCTTGCAGCGTTTAAAGAGTACAATTTACCCTCTTCTGGAGCTGGTAGTATACCAACAGCATAAACGGGCTCGGAGTACATCTCGGACAGGTACTTTGCCAAAACAGGCGAACCACCGCTTCCAGTTCCTCCACCAAGCCCGGTTATTATGAGGAATGCGTCAATTTCATGCGTCCCCCTGTTATCGATCTCACTCAAAATAGTCTCAATTTCATCCTGTGCAATTTTTGCACCTAGCATGTTGTCCGTTCCAACTCCATGACCCTTAACAACTGTTTGACCTATTAAGACTCTATCTTGCATGGGAACATGTTTTAAACCCATAAGATCGGTTCTTGCAGTATTGACTGCAAGTGTTTTCAGCTCTATATTGCTCCCCCTCATTTTTTCGTTTTCGAGGAATAAGTCTAAGATTTTACCTCCCGCCTGTCCGAATCCCACCATGAAGAATCTCATAACTGCTCACCTCCCCAGCCTTTGTAAGCTTTAAATTTAAGTCTTTCCATCACACTGCGTTTTGCCCTTACCGAATTTCGTCCATCTCATACTGCTCCCAGCTCCTAATTCCAACAGCGATCTCGAGTTCTTGGGGAGTTATAATTGGTTTGCTAAAGTTCCGCCAGTCGTCATAGGCGATGCGGGGGCAGGCGGTATTGACGTAGCAGTCGTAGTTGAAGTTCTCAACGCTGAAATTGTCTGCAACTATTATATCCGCTTTTTTACCCGCATTTACTACTTTTTTCTTCAGCTCTTTCGCAAGTGCAAGTCTTTTCTGACCGATCTTCGTGCTTACCACGATTCCAAACTTTCTCGCATTCGCAGCTTTTGAAATCAGCAGCATTCGCTCTTTGAGAAAATCTGAAGTTTTTACTTCTTCAAACTCCATGCTTAATGGGCTAAATCTGTAAACTTTCTTTCCCGTATACATCGCTGCCCCGATTGGATGGAAAATGCCATCTCCGATGAACAGAATTGCCTCAGCCTCGGTGTTTTTTAAAGCGGAGTAATTGCAGCCGAGAACCTGTCCGGGTAGTTTTACCCTCTTACTTCCCTTTTTGAGTTCTACCTTGTAACCTTCAGCCTCCAGAACTGCCTTTACCTTCTCAAGCTTCCATGCGTACTGTGCGGTTGCTATAAGTGCTATCTTGCTTTCTTCAATATCGAGCCTTTTTACGGCTTTCTCATCGAAATCAACTCTATAAGGAACGTATATGACTTTATCGAGCTCAAAAATTGGCTCGTGGGCGAAGTGAAGGAGGACATCGACATCTTGGAGAAGCGAAATATC
>QMZF01000023.1 GCA_003663055.1 Archaeoglobales archaeon
AAAAAATGAGAAGCTCCTGAGTATTGAAGAGGCAAGTAAGCGGGTAAACTTCAGCATAATAGTTCCGGCTTATACGGCAAAACACGAGTTTAGCGGTGCTCTCGTTTTCAAGTTTGAAGAAAGCGAAGTTGTAAACCTCTACTACGGCCATGGCGATGACGTGCTGATTATCGTCGAATCGCAAACGCAAATGCCCTTCAGCAATGCAGAAAACGTGACGATCGAAACCACATCCGGAAACGTGTCTGCCCAGATCGTAGAGCTTGGAGAGAGTACGATGCTGAGAATGAGTATTAACGGCGTAGACGTGATAATATCTGGGAAGCTCAGCAGAGATGAAATTGTGAAGATTGCAGAATCCATGCTCGAATAGTTTTTTATTCCACCCTTTCAACGATGGGTATGAACACGCTTATTCTTACGGAAAGAGACGTCAGAGACGTTTTAACAATGAAGGATGCGATGAAAGCCGTTGAAAGAGCGTTTGAACTGCACGGCAGAAGAGCGGTGCAGATGCCCCCAAAGGTCTACCTCAACTTCGATAAAGGAGATTTAAGAGCGATGCCCGCTTATCTTGAAGGACATGCCGGAGTAAAATGGGTGAATTCACATCCAGAGAATCCAAAAAGAGGATTGCCGACTGTAATGGCCGTACTCATTTACAGCGATCCGGAAACAGGCTTCCCACTTGCAATAATGGATGCCACGCACATAACCAACATGCGGACGGGGGCTGCGGGGGGAATAGCCGCAAAGTATCTTGCAAGAAAGGACAGCAAGATTTTCGGGTTTATAGGATGTGGAACGCAGGCTTATACGCAGTTATTAGCCCTCAGGGAGGTTTTTAGTATTGAAAAAGTGCTTGCAAGTGACATATCTGAAAGAAATGCCAAAAGATTCGTGGAATACTGCGGAAGGTTTGGCATAGATGCGGAAGTGGTAGATGCAAAACGGGCATGTGACTGCGACGTTCTTACAACATCAACGCCATCGAGAAAGCCTGTAGTCAGAAATGAATGGATTGCAGATGGTACACACATAAACGCAATTGGTGCTGATGCGCCAGGAAAGCAGGAACTCGATAGCATGCTGATTAAAAGGGCAAAAGTCGTGGTTGATGACATGGAGCAGGCAGTGCATGGTGGAGAAGTCAACGTTCCGATTGCGGAGGGTGTAATTAAACCTGAGGATATACACGCCACACTGGGCGAAATAATCGCAGGATTCAAGCCTGGAAGAGAAAGCGGCGAGGAGATAACGGTTTTCGATTCTACGGGTTTGGCCATCCAAGATATTGCAACCGCAAGCGTTGTTTACGAGAAGGCGATAAAAGAGGGTGTTGGAACGCCAATACAGTTCTTCGAAGATAGAAGGTAAGTTGTGAGGCTCTCAATGCAGTAAGGATGCTTGCAATTGCAGTCTTGTAGAAACTTCCGTCCAACCCACATCTAAGCGAATGCATCTCGTAAACGAAAAATAGTAGCACTTAAGTGCTAGCGCTTTACAACCTCAACCAGCTTGGCAACGAGTTCTCGCTTTATCCTTGAATTTCTCCCATTCTCACAAACCGCAGTCCTAACTCCAACTATGTCTGCTTTGAGTTTCTTTATAACTGGTACATCCTCCAGTTTTATGGAGCCCGCAAGAGCGCAGAATAATCCGGCTGAGTGCGCAGATTCTACGAAGGCTCTGAGTTCTTCGACATCCATATGGTCGAGGAGTTTGCTTCCATCCTTAATGGCGGTATCAACCATTATTCCATGGGCTTTTGCTGAAACAGCAACTTCAGCAAGCTCTAATGGAGAAATAGAGTTAATTCGCTTGAAGTCTGCATAGGCTGCGGCAACAACCTTTGTGTTAAATTTCTCAACAGCTTTTACAACAGCTTTAACAAGCTTAACTGCCTGTTCCTTACTCCTAACGCCATAAAGCCCAACCTTCACGTAGTCTGCTCCGCATGACGCAGCTGCATAGGCTGCAAGACTTGCAGTTCCGGGCTTGAAGTCCAGGTCACCTATTGCTGCGCTCACTTCTCTTCCCCTCTGCTTTGCAATGTCAGCAATTCTTGATATTACCCACGGGTAGTTTGCCCCAAGAGAACCCTCTGCCGGGTTTTTCACATCTATTATATCCGCTCCACCTTCTATAGACTCAATGGCCTCTTCTTCGTCCGCTGGACTTACAAGCACGAGCATCGATGCAAGTAACCAGCTATATTTATAAGTGTATTTCTAAATCGTCCATGAAGCTTTACTTTGTCATGGATTTGCTGGATGGAGAAGTCGTAGGAGCCGTAAAAGGGGAGAGAGAAAAGTACGAGCCCGTACATCTAACCAGCAAGGTCGTTGAAAGCAGTAACCCCTTCCAAGTCTTTGATGTTTTGAGGCCGAAGAGGCTGTACGTTGCCGATCTCGACGCTATCCTCGGCAAAGGAAACAATTTCGCCGTAATAGAGAAGCTTGCAGGTATGTGTGAACTAATTGCCGATTGCGGTTTTAAAAGCGTTGAAGAAGCAAAAAAAGTTTCGTTCACGCCGGTTTTGGGAAGCGAGACTTTCAACCTCAGAAAACTGGAAGACGGCTTCTACGTAAGTTTAGATGTCAGAGATGAGTTCCTCGACGCCTCGCACTCCTTTGCAAGCGTTGATGAGGCTATCGAGTGGCTTAACTCCTTCAGGCTGAAGGGAGTGATAGTGTTAAGCTTGAGGAGGGTGGGAACGCTCCAACCAGATTTCGAGCTCGTGGAGAGAGTTGTAAGCGCATCATCAAATCCCGTTCTTGCAGGAGGCGGTATTAGAAACATGGAAGACGTTGAAAAGGCCAAAGAAATCGGATGCGAAGGAGTTTTGGTGGCAACTGCCGTGCACAAAGGGTTGATTCCAGTCGAAGCGATCAAAAATGGCTAAAGACTTATAACCCAGTAGTCTTTGCACAATTATGCGAATCGTTGCTGGCACGTCATCGCCCCTCCTTGCAAAGAGAATAGCAGATGAGCTCGGAATTAAGCTTGCAAAGGCTACTTTCAAGCGATTCCCTGATGGGGAGCTGTACGTGAGGGTTGAGGACATTGATGGCGAAGCAGTTATTGTGCAAAGCATAACGTCGAGCGATGACCTCGTTTACCTCATGCTGCTTTTCGACGCACTCGAATCATGCAATGTGACGGCCGTGATTCCATACATGGGCTACGCAAGGCAGGATAAGAGATTTTTTGATGGCGAAGCGATTAGCATAAGGGCAGTTGCAAGGCTTATCGAGAGCTACGCAGAAAGGGTTATATCGGTAAACCTCCACAGCAGAGAGGCTGCAAGCTATTTCAAAAAGCTTGAAGAGGTTGATGCGATGGGGCTCATTGGAGAACACTACAAAGGGCAAGACATAGTTATGATCTCCCCAGACCTTGGCTCTCTCGAGAGGGTTAGAAGAGCTGCTGAAGAAGCGGGCTGCGAGTACGACTACCTTGAAAAAAGAAGGATTGATGCCGAACACGTTGAAGTGTCGCCGAAAAGTCTTAGCGTGGAGGGGAAGAGGGTTGTGATAGTTGACGACATCATTTCAACTGGTGGAACGATAGTTGAAGCTGCGAAAATTCTGAATGCCAGCAGTGTTGAAGCTGCCTGTGTTCATGCAGTCCTTGCGTCGAACGCACTTAATAAGCTATACTCTGCTGGAGTATCGAGGGTTATCGCAACGGATACCATAGAGAGGGCTGTGAGCAGAATAAGCGTGGCTAAGCTGATTGCTGAAACTGTTAAACGAGAATTCTCGTAGCTATGCGCTCTCGAAGTCAAGGAGATGAAAGATGAAGTATTTTGCCAGAAAGGATTTAGAGAGGAACATAAGCAACTCTAAGACTTTCAAAGAATAAAAGAGTAAAACCCTTGACAAAATCAGGAAAAAGATGAAAATGTAGATACACGATTTACAAAGAGTTTGGCAAGGTAATCAAATACTGCTCCGGATATAAAACTTATAAGAAGGACGAGTAAAGCAAGCCAGAGAGGAGATGGGCTAAAATTCCGAAAGTAACTGAAAGCAATCCAGTTGATAACCAAGCAACTAACACTACCAATACCACCATTCCAAAAGTCCGTTAGAGTTCCCATAGCTAGGAAGGAGAGAAATCCAAATATACCAAAGTAAACCGGATCTGTTATTCCATACCAAGGTCCGCCCAATAATATAAAGGAAATTGTTAAAATAGCTACTATAGTCCCGTGGCCTCTTCCATAAAATTCCCTTGCTAATGCAATCCAAAAGATGTACAGGATTCCAGAGAGTAAACCTAAACCTAAGCAAGGAATAGTTTTTATATTTAAAAAGTTTGATAGAGCGCCTGTTGGTGCAAAAAATGATAGAAGATAGCCTATTGCAGATAAAATAAATATTCCTAATGTTTTAAATATTTCACCATGGACATTTTTTGCAGATTTCATTTTTTTTCATCTCTAATAAAAATTTTCTATGCTTACTGAAGCTCAAGTCCGGGTAATGAAAGCCCATTTCATGAAGGAAACAGCAGGGGCTTGCAATAGAATCCCAGCTTAAGAATATGCATGAAATTGCAACTGCACATGGTCTCGTTTGCTTAGGAGGCGTGTAAACCTTTATACCGTAATCCTTTCCAGCTTCCTTAGCAACTTTGGATGCCAGTTTAATTCTTTCATTTGAGGGAGGGATAAGAGAAGGATTGTGAGTGTAGAACAACTTGTGCAGTACAACCCCGTCTAAGCCGTTCTCACCTGCAAAACTTATAATTCTTTTGATATCCTCCAAGTTTTCCGGAAGTACAGTTATATCAATAAAAGTTTTTATACTTTTATTTCGTTTTGCGAACTCCCTTATGTTCTCGAAAACCTTCTCCTTTCCTCTTGTTGTGAAAATCCCAAATGCTATTGAATCGAGGTTACTATTAAGAATTTCATCAATTTTTTTATCAAGAATTGTTCCATTGGTTATCAAGCTCGTCATAACACCTTTATCGCTTGCAATTTTTACCATTTCAAATAACTCCGGATGTAAAAGAGGCTCACCCCATCCGTGAAATGCGACTTCTTTAAAATTTTCGAGAGGTATTCTTAAAAAATCGTCCAAAGAAATATATCCAACCCTCCTCTTGCTCGTAACCCTCATACAAATTGAACAGTTTGAATTACAATCGTTTGTAACTTCAAGCTGTAAAGTTTTTGGCCTTAACATAAACATTAAAAAATTAGTTAAATAGATTTCACAATTCTGAACACTTTATATCCCATTACCGATAGAATTGCCGCTAACGCCAAAACCTGATTTATCAGTAAGCTTGTTGCAAAACTTGCTGATGTTACGCTATTGGCAATGGTTGCAGAAACTGGCGCACACATCTCACTCACCTCTTACTGGTTTTGAGACTAAACCTTTTGCTATTAAAGCTACTCCAGCCACACCGCTCACTACAGCTAAGACAATCGCTGGCAAGATGCTGATTAAGGACAATGTCGGTGTCATTGAAACTGAAACCGGCGCACACATACTCTTACTTAAGTATCACTATATATAAGCCTTGCTATTCACTCTTCTTAACATTTATTAAGTATCGTTGTATTTTATTTTATGGTGAAACATTATAAATTCGTTTGAATTGAGAAGCTGCCACCAATGTGAACCTTTGCTGTCTTGGACTAAGGGAGTAATAAGCTTTACCTCGGTTTATACACCTCTTTTTCTCCAGCAGCATGTGATAGGTGCAAACAAGCATCTTTCTGGCAGTTGCAACAATTGCTACGCTATGCCCTCTTCTCCTTCTTATCCTTAAGTAGAAGTTGCGTGGGCTTCGCTTTCTTATTGCTGCGTTAGCACATTGTACAAGGATCACCTTAAAAGCTCCCGACTAGTGGAAGGACATAAACCAGCGTAGCTACAAGCTTTTCGTGGTTGGCAAGTTTATATCTCCTAATTCTGCTTTGATTAATAATGCTGAATAATAGCTTACTCCTAGAATTGTCATCAGAATTGCCTCGTTGTCATCCTTTGCTCTTGGATTATTCTGTCGATTTTCTTAATTTCCTCGTTTATTTTATCAATTTATTGAAAGGTTTTGATTCCAGAAGGGTTTTATCTAGTTTAGGCAGTTGCAATTCTTCCAGAAATTCTTTGTGAATGGATTTGGATAGTCATATATGCCATTTCTTATCAATATGGCACGTACCCTGTTCTTTATCCTACAGGTTTAGACATTACCCTTGACATTGGTCACTGTAATCGATGAGGTAAGAAAGGCAGGAATTACCTCGATTCACTGAAAAAACTTCTTAAAGAGGCATGGACAAGGAACACGTCTTAATTGAGACTTTTTTGGACAGAAATGGAGGAGAGGTATTTTCTACGATGATTTGAGAAGAAATTTGGAGTTTTTATTAAATCTTCTGTAGTCTCGTTATGAGAGACCTCGGTAAATCGATGCGGTTGACTACTTGGAGAAAGTTCACAAAAACCTTGAAATTTAAGAAATTATTTAATACATTTAATTATTTAAACAAATAAAGCTGAGTATTTAAAGCACCGGCAGAGTTATATAGGTGTTAGTTAAAAATAGAAAATTGGAGGCGAAGGTTGAATTTTAGGGTAAAACCTAAAGTTCAACTGAGGGTGGCTGGGACCGCCCGTTGTTAGTAAGGCCTTGCTAACAATGCCTCCTCCGGGTTCGAATCCCGGGGTACCATTATTGTCCTGTTAAATTTTAATGTGTTAACGTCGCAGAAAACCTAGAGTTAAAAATACAAAATTCTTAGCTTAGGAGTTCAGATTTAAACCATTAAAAATAAAACTAAGTGATTATCTCCGAAAGCCTGTCATCCTCCATAGCCTTCTTTATCTCCATCATGCTCAAATCCAGCGGATCCTCGATTTTAACACCATGCTTCAGGCTTAAATTTCTCATCTCTGGAGAAGTTGGCCCCATAGCCGGATCGCCTGGTACGCGCATCGAAACATCGAAAACAACAAACTCTAGTTTTGTTTCATCTTCAGGTGAGTACGCTATGGCTCCCTGCAATCCAAAAAGCCCGATAATCCCCGGTGGGTACTCTTCCTCACATGCCCTTATGAACTTCTCTGCTGTCTCATAAACCATATCCTGCTTACTCTCCCTCATTGTAATGCCGAAGTGTCCGATTTCTTCATTTTTTACTGGAACGTTGATTTTGAGCTGGTCTTTGGCGGGCAGGTTTAGAAAGCCCTGAAGGTTTACCTGCCTTCTGTCGCTGAAACCAACGAAGTCGAAATCGCCGAACGCATCTTTCAAAGCGTAGCTGTGGAAGTTTGCATTGAAACGAGCACCTAGCACATACTCTTCAATTCTTGCCTTCGAAAGACCCTCTTCGTCAATCACTCCCGCTTTCAGCAATTCATCTGCCTGTTTATAGTAATCCTCTGGCGAGACAGCGTAGAAAAATGCTCTTTCGAGAGGGTTCTTGGCCTGCTGGACTTTAACAACTACAAGTCTGTCTATCTCCTCTGGAGACGAGAACTCCTTTGGAATTCTCACTCCAGCCTTTTTTAGCAAGTAGTACTGTCCTCTCTCGTAATTTCTCTCTTCGGCTCTCAGCAAAAAGCGGTTGCCGTATATCGGCACTTCAAACTCTTTCTCTATTCCATCATAGCCCACGTAAACGGCAAAGCTCCTATTGGGTATGAATATCGTATTCAGTTCCCTCAGTTTTTCTTGTACTTCTTCGTTCAGCATGTCTTTAAAGCGGTCGAGAACTATAACCTCGTCGTAAAGCCAGCGGTTGTACTTCGTGTAGAGCTTGTCTCTACCCTTTTGCACGACTACTACGGTCTTAAAGCCCCAAGCCTTCGCAGCCATACCCACTTCTTTTGCCGAATGAGAGCCGAAAATACCAATCGTTACGTCCTTATACTCTCCGGCAATTTCAGCCACTTTTTTTGATATCTCAGCCATCTTAACCCCCTCTTAAATCCCTCTTTGCTGCGTACAATAACAAGTTATAAACCCTTTCCGGAAACTATCTTGTGTGGGAAGTATACAGGCAAAGCAAGCTGAAGAAGCTAAGGGAAGCGGTGAATAGGGGAGAAGTTGATGAAGATGTGCTACCCCTTCTCAATGCAATAAACGAAATTCCTTCGTACGTAACACTCTCAAGCTGCTCTGGCAGAGTAGCTGTTATGGACATGCCCGATTTTGGTAATAAGGTTGAAGCAGTCTTTTTAGGTAAGTGGCATCGTGGAATTAAAGCCAGCGAAGTTGTCAAGGCCGTTTCTAGAGGAAAATTAACAACTTGGCTTATGGTTCACCCCCCAATATTGCACGTAGCGTGCGAAAGCCTAAAAGCTGCGGCATCGCTCATTGAAGCTGCAAACCGAGCAGGGTTCAGGAGGAGCGGTTTGATATCTCTAAAAAACAACGTGGTAGAAATATCATCTCTCGAAAGAATGGAGGTTCCTGTGGCGGTTAGAGGCAGAAGGCTTGTAGATGACAAATCCTTGGAGCTTATGGTGGAAATAGCAAATAGGAAGCTCGAAAGGGCAAAGGAAAAACTTAAAAGGCTCGAAAGAGAAATAAATGAGCTAAAATCAATTTGAAAAAATTAGATTAATAAAAAATGCCGATTACCAGTCTATTGAACTCCTTTCTTGAGGTCTCAGGACTATTTCTTCGAATGGAGAAACTGCTTGTTTTTCCCTCTATATTCTTCTTATCTCTCCGAAAGACTTTGCAACCTTGATATAAATCCAATTGGCTGAAATTTGGGTTGCATTTGTATTTGGTTATTTATTTTTGTTTCTCATTTGATAACAACATAACAATGATGAAATTAGAAAAATTTTAAAATCCTACTTATTTGTTATTACACCAGAATGGAACAAATTTGGCCTCTGGGGGTGCTTGGTAGCACTCATAGGCTTGATTGGCTACTCTATAACGCCACCAAAAATTATCAGCCAGCATGATAAGTATCTTAAGGGGCTAGTTGACCTTTATATGGCAATTGGCTTGTGTTTCATCTTTCATGCATATTGCCTCATCTTCTGTGAGTCAAGTTTTGTATTAGACGTTAGCGAATATGTAATGTGTATAGTCTTGGCTATTACAGCTCTCACATCATTTACCTATATGTTTGACTTAAGTAGCATAAGGCATTTTAGTCCGCATAGATTCAGAGATGCCTTACTTTATGCAGTTGTTTTATGGCTACTTGGAGAGCATTTGCATTTGTATTTAGGCAATTTTGAACCCTGG
>QMZF01000024.1 GCA_003663055.1 Archaeoglobales archaeon
TCGCAAAGGCCGATCCAATAAAGGGTGAGATTCCACTGATATACGTCGTTCTCAAGAAGGGTTGCGAACCAAGTGATGAGATGGTGAGGGAGTTGAAGACACACTTGAGATCTACGATGGGGCCCGTTGTTGCATCAGATGCTATGATAACGTTTGTTGAGATACTACCAAAGACTAGGAGTGGTAAGATAATGAGGAGGCTGTTGAGGGCTGTTGCCGAAGGTAAGCCCTTAGGAGATGTAACGACACTTGAGAGTGATGTTGCTGTTGAGGAGGCGAAGAGGGCTTATGAGATGGTGAAGTCCGCACTTGAGGGTGTTTAGATAAAAAATTGGGGGTGATGTGGGTGGAGCAATACAGTTTGGTTTGTGTTGGATTAAAAACTTTTGGATTGCAGGGGTGAAAAATGATGGCAGAGGTTGCAGAGGTCGAATTTAAGGAGATTGCAAGGACGACGCCAACTTGGCTTGGTGCGCTGCTAGACGACATGCTTGCACACAAGGCTGTGAGCGAAGCGGCAGTCATAGGCGAGCCGAGAATTCTGAGGGCTATAGAGAAGGGTGAGGCGATAGGAGACGCAACAACGCTCGAAGACGAGACAGCGTTGAGGAGGCGAAGAAGATAGTGGAGGAAGCGGAATAGAAATAATTTAGAATTTAAATAATTATTGAAATTGTGTATTAAAGTTGGGCTAGTCTGGACTATCTCGGAGGTTTGTAAGGTTTGGAGGTGTGCGGATGGGGATTGATGTGAAAGGAAAAAAGAAGGAAGAAGCGTACAGGGAATACTGGAGGAAGCTGAAGGTAATAACAGTCGTATGGATGTTGCTGTGGACCATACCCGCCATACTTCTGCACATCCCAATTGAAACAACCAAGTCTATCAGAATTTTCAACGGAATACCGCTGCACTGGTTCAATGCTGCGTTTCTGGCGGTTGTCATTGGAATACTGCTGATCTTTGCCTACGCGTTTGTAATGGACAGACTCGATAGAGAAATTCTGGGAAAATGAGGTGGTACCATGGGATTGGGAGGTAAAAATGCGATTATCGCAGTGTTCGTGTGCTATTTCGCTGTAGTTGCAGCAATAGCATCAACGGGGAACACGTTCGTAGCTTCTGCCGTAGCCGTCTTTGGCTCGCTCTTCATATACCTTGCAGTGGCTCTAATAATGAGGTCGCACGCCGCTGCAGACTTCTACGTTGCAGGCAGGGACATAGGTGCAATACCCATAGGGTCATCAATTGCATCGAACTGGATGAGCGGCGCATCTTTCGTTTCAATGGCAGGAGCCATTGCCCTTCTTGGCTTCGACGGACTGCCGTACATCATAGGATGGACTCTCGGTTATTGCATCGCAGCATTCATGATCGCTCCGTTCATAAGGAAGTCTGGAACGTATACAGTTCCGGAATTCATTGAAACGAGAGCAGCGAACTGGTCTGTTGCAAGGCTTATAGCAGTTCTAATGCTTTTCATAGTCTCGTTCACGTATTTGACTGCTCAGCTTGTCGCAACAGGAGTCATCATCGGGAGATTCCTCGGAATTCCCGCAGTTATCGGGGCATTTCTTGGGTCTGCGGTAGTTATACTGTTCGCGGGAACTGGAGGCTGGAGGTCTGTCGTCTGGGTTCAGGTTACCCAGTACTGGATACTGATAATCGCCTACTGGGTTGCGTTCATCATAGCAGCGTTTGCAGCAGGAATATTTAATCCGTGGCCGCATTTTGGATATGGCGAGCTACTAAGTCAGCTTGAGGCAAGAGAAGTATCATTTGGTCTTCTACCGTTCACAGAACCCTTTGCAAGAGCTTTCGCCGGAGGAACTGGGCAGCTCAACTGGATTCTTGGAGCCCTCGTTCTGATGCTTGGAACCGTCGGCTTACCGCACGTACTATCGCAGTTCTACCTGGTTAGAGATGTCAGAACAGCAAGATACGGTGTTGGATGGGGTCTGACGTTTATAGCGTTGCTTTACGTTACAGCTCCTGTCTATGCCATACTCGCAAGGTATGCCTTCTCACAAGTTTGGGGCATGCCCGCTGAACAAGCATCGCAACTCGGATGGATACAGAAGTGGCTTCCTACGGGACTCGTGAAGCTCAACGATCTGAATGCCGACGGAATAATTCAACCGGCTGAGCTTTCATTCCATAAGGACATAGTTGTCATTGGAATGCCGGACATGTGGGGGCTGATTTGGTTCATCGCCGTAATAGTTGCAGTTGGTGGACTTGCGGCAGCGTTAAGCACTGCAAACGGATTGCTAATGGTTATGACCGTAGGGGCAACGAGGGACATATACAAGAGATTCATAAATCCGAAAGCGTCAGAAATCAAGGAAATATGGATTGGCAGAACAATGCTTGTGTTGCTTGCTGTGATTGCCGGAATTCTTGGCTCACTTGCTATAAGCGATCCAACGTTCTCTAAGTACGTCGCATTGCTCGTTGGTTGGGCTTTCGTCTTCGCTACTGCATCATTTACACCGTCGGTAATACTGGGCATATTCTGGAAAGGGCTCAACAGATACGGTGTGGTTGCAGGAATGATTGCAGGGATGGCAGTTGCTCTGCCTTACGTTGCTGGAGTCGGATTGTTTGGAATGGAGCCGATAGTGATAGCAGGAAACAAGATCGGCACGATAGCTTGGGGAATAGTACCGTTCTTCGTTAACCTGATAGTGTCAATAATAGTCTCGCTTATAACTGGAGGAGAAAAACAGAACCCGCCAGAAACGATCAGGTTTGTCGATGAGATGAAGATGCCAGGATAAAATTTTAAATTTATTTTTCTTAATATTTTACGAAAAACTATTTTTAGTTGTAGTGCATGCGGTGGAAGGATGACTGTAATTTCCGCAGAGCCCATACCACACATCGCTGCTAGTTTATTTACGATCTTCCTGATAGTACTAATTCTGCCATTCAAAGTCAGGAAAATAGAAGAAAACCTAGAAGCTTTCTTTCTTGCAATGGGTATACTTGCCGTAACGGTTTCAAGTCTCTGGAGTGTTGAACTCGTGAAGGAAGCTTTGAAGGATCCTGTAAGCGTGGGCGGTTTGCCCATAGGCATATTCCAAGTTGTGCTCTTTGCGGGAATTGCAATCTACAAGTTCAGCAGACAGATATACGGCGGTATTATTAGCGCCATGAACAAACTCGGCTTGAGATTCTTCGTTTTTCTGCTCATACTGCTGTTAAGTCTTGCATCGAGCATAATATCGGTGATAGTAACTGCTGTTATTCTTTCCGAGATAATAGCAGTCATGCCAATTGAGAGAGAGAAGAAGGTTAAAATTACCGTTATAACGTGCTTTGCCGTTGGATTGGGAGCTGCTTTAACACCTGTAGGTGAACCTCTATCAACAATAGCTGTCTCGAAGCTTAAGGGCGAGCCTTATCATGCGGACTTCTTTTTCCTCTTCGATCTGCTGGCCGTGTACATCATACCTGGGGTCGTTGTGCTGTCTGTTCTTGGTTCCATGCTCGTGAGTAAAGCGAAGGGCAGTACGGAGGTGCCAGAATATACGGAAAGTCTTAGATTTGTTATTTTAAGGGCTTTTAGAGTCTACATGTTCGTTGCGGCCTTAGTTCTACTGGGGAGGGGTCTAACACCCCTCGTTATATGGTACTTTACGAAAATTCCTCCTCAAGTACTGTACTGGGTGAACATGATCTCAGCAGTATTGGATAACGCCACACTCACCGCAGCAGAGATAGCACCACAACTCAGCTTGATGCAGATAAAAAGCGCCCTAATTGGCCTACTTATTTCTGGAGGAATGCTGATACCGGGAAACATACCAAACATAGTTGCAGCAGGAAGGCTCAGAATTACGAGCAAGGACTGGGCAAGGACAGGCGTTCCGCTCGGCCTTGTGCTGATGACCGTATACTTTGTTATTCTGCTTCTGGAGGGCTCTGTCCATGCTTGAGGGCTTTGACTTGCAGGCTGTGAGGATAAGGGACATAATAATCGATGAGCCAGCTATTGTGCATCCTTCAATGAGCATAAGAGATGCGGCGAGGCTAATGGATAGGATGGGAAAATCCTGTGTGCTTGTGGCGGATGTTGAAGTGAAGGGCATAGTTACTGAGGGAGACATAAGAAGGGCTGTGGCAGGCGAAGTTGAGTCTTCGGAACCTATAAGTAAAATTATGACCACGAACTTGATTACAATTGACGAAAATGCAACGCTCTTCGATGCTGTCGTTCTATTCTTCAAAAACGGTATAAGACATCTCCCGGTTAAGAGAGGAAAGAAGATAACTGGCGTGATAACGATTAACGAAGTTCTGCTTTTTGCTTCCCGCATTCCATTCTACTTTCTTGACAGTTCTGCAAAGGCCCAGAGCATATGGGAGCTCAGATCGATATACTCAAGGCTCAATGCATACATTCTCGAAATCCTTGCAAGGGACGAATACACCAATCCGGTCTACTTTGGCAAGATACTCGGCTACATAAACGACCAGATACTCAGGAGCGTTGTTAGGTTAAGCATCGAGGAATTGGGCAAACCCCCTTCAAGGTTTAGCTTATTTGTCACGGGCAGCGAAGGCAGGCTTGAGCAGCTTATAAAAAGCGATCAGGATAACGCAATGATCTACGAGAACGCAGCCCACAGAGATTACTTCGTTGAACTTGGCAGACTAATACACTCGAATCTCCTTGAAATAGGCTTTCCCGATTGTAGAGGTGGTTACACTGTTGGTAATGAAGAGTGGGTTAAGCCAGCAGAAGATTGGATCAATCTGATTTCTGAGTGGGGATCCGTTTTTTCTTCAGAGAATCTGCTTAACATCTCTATATTTGCAGACATGAGATTGGTTTACGGAGACGTTTCACTCTTTAACTACGTTAGAAGTGCACTCTACAGACTCGGGGAGAAGGAGGCGATATTCGTAAAACTTCTCAGCGAAGCTTTGAAGTTTAGACCTCCCGTGGGCTTCGCCGGAAGATTAACTTCGGAAGTATTGGACATTAAAAAGGATGCCATAGCTCCAGTTGTAATGCCGATTAGAGCTCTCGGTCTTAAATTCAACGTGAAATCGCACAACACTGCTGATAGAATTGAAGAACTTTCTGGAAAGGCTATGAGCCCAGAATTAGCAACTAATCTGAGGATGAACTACGTTTTCCTTAAAAGAATGCAGTTTTTAACGCAGGTCAAGAACATAAGACTTGGTAGACCGGAGATCAACCGGTTAAAGCTCAAGGAATTGCCAAAGCTAAGGGTGGACTTTATAAAAAACTCTTTAAGAAGCATTGCTGAATTTCAGAAAATGATTGCAGCGAGGTATCTTTAAATTCTGAGCTACCATATGAATTTCTCTCTCTTTCCTATTCTACTAAGCTCTGCAAGACTAACTCCGTATTCTGACAATCTTATCAGCTGTTTCTGAAATATGCAGGCCGTATAGTACGCATCGGCAAGAGCTGTGTGCCTGTAAATCTTGCAAAGTCCGTACTTCTCTATTAGCCCATCCATATCTAGATCCTCATTTCTTCCCTCTCTTCTCGCGAGCCATCTCTCAATCTGGGAAATGTCAACCCAATCGAACTCAAACTTCATTTTAACTTTCGAAAAGTGATTTTTGAGAATTTCAGCATCGAATTCTGAGTAGCACACAACGACACTGCCCTCAACGATTCTCCTAACCCTTTCGGCTATTCTCTCAAAGCTAGGTGCTTCATTTATTGCATCTATCCCTATTCCGTGGAACTTTATAGACTCGGCCCTAAATTTTTTTGGCTTTACAAGGCTGAAAAAGTACCCTCCTATAAGAATTCTGCTTCCTAACATTGGAATTATGGCTATTTCGATTATCTCATCTTTCTTCGGACTTAAACCTGTGGTCTCCACGTCTAAGGCTGAGTATCTAGCAGAAAGAATTTCTGTCATAAGCTCTCCTGAATTTTCGCCAATATCTTGTTTGCCTCTTTCATTAGCAATTCATCGACCTTGCCAAGTGAACTTCCAAGGATTTCTCGCAATGATACGTCCATAACTACGCTGTATGCCTCTCTAGCTTCGCTAACTTCATTTTCTTCCCCTTTAAGCTCTAGAGCTTTGATTGCAAATAGAAAAGCTTTGGCTATGTCTGTGCATCTCTTTGACTCCTCTACAAATACTTTTATAACATCTTCCCTCTTTTCTTCCAGCATTTTGTCAAATTTCCCTTTCCATGCAAGATAGAGTTCCTTAGGACCGAAGATATACTTTGTGTCCATGAACATCAGGATGTCCTGGGCAAACTCTCTCGGAGACGAGAACCACTCGTCTATCGTTTCCATCCAGCTGTTTAGGGTGCTGGAAGTGTCAAGAGGCTGTGCTCCTATTCTTCTGAGGGAGGAAACAAACTCGTGCCAGTCTTCGGCTATGATGCCAAGATGCATTGGTGGAAAGACCAGACTCTGCCTCGCTGCATCGCCAGCAAAGAATACACAACCTTCAAAGCTTAACTGAGCGCATCTTTTTACAACAAGTTCGTAAATTCCGCAGGCTATTTTTGACATTTCATCAAAATCTGCACCGCTGATGACCATATTCTCTATCGACGACTTTATTTCTTCCATTATTTCTTTAAGCTCGTCTATTCCTGCTCTAGCAACTTTTCTGGATATCGAAAGTAGTGAAGAAGCTGAACTTAGTTTTAAAAGGAGGTCTTTGGTCGAGACAACTCCCTTTATACCTCCGTCACCCATAACGACTATGTGGTTTATCGCATTCGTAACGATTGCAAGGTACGCTTCAATTAGACTATCGTTCTCATTTATGGAGATAACCGGAGAGGTCATGTATTCTCCAACGCTATCCTCCAGATCCTTGCCCCTGGCAATTAGCTTCATTAAATCTCTCTGGGTGAAAACGCCAACGGGTTTTCCATCGGCAACGACTACGACAGAACCAACCCTGTTCTTGTCCATTATTTTCGCAGCTTCAACCACGCTTGTTTCTGGACTGCACGTAACCGCTTTCCTCGAAACTATCTCGGATACCTTTATGCTGTACAAGTTCTCCAACCCATGACTGGATTTTTTGGAGAGTTTGAGCAACGAAGACAGTCTCCTTGATAGCAAGCTCGTGAAGAAGTCGGAAAATTTCTGGTTGGAGTTAAATACCTTCAGAAAGCTGTTCCTTCTTATGAGATAGCAGACGGAATCTTCAAGTGCAATAGCCGTAAACCTTGGTGGATTGCCGCTTATCGCTGACGCAACACCGAAAACGTCACCATCTGTCAAGATTTCCTCGTGTCCATTCTTCAGCTTCACCCGCCCGGACTTCAGTAGGTAAACGTACTTCAGTGGTTTCCCACTCTTCTTGAATATCATCTCTCCTTTACGAAATACCTCCGATTCTAGACTGCCGATAACCTCTTCAAGCTCTCTCTCACTCAAGAACGAGAAAGGCTTATGTTTTTTCAGGTATTCGAAGGGGGGAAGTATCTCAATCATATTGATTAATCATTGCTGTTTGACTTAAATAGTTTGCTTAACTGAAACTCTTTTAAAATCTTCCTATAAAAGTTTATAGCGTGGAAATCAGGATAAGTAAATTCCTCAGCGGACTGCTAAGGCATTTTGGCCCTAAATTTGGCATTGAATTGGACGAGGACGGATGGGCAGAGCTTGAAAAGGTTGAGAGAGTAGTCAGGGAAAGGTATGGTGTTGGAAGGGATATAATTCAGCGCATAGTTGAAAAGGATGCAAAGGGAAGGTTTGAGTTAGCGAATGGGAGAATAAGGGCGAAGTATGGCCATAGCGTAGCTGTGAATACCAGGTGGAGTGAGAGCAGCGAAATTCCACCAAGGCTCTACCACGGAACGAGACCTGAGGCAGTAAATTCCATTCTTGAACGTGGTTTGCTTCCGATGAAGAGGCTTGAGGTTCATTTGAGCGAGAGCGTGAAGGAGGCGATTGAAGTTGGGAGAAGGCACTGCAAAAATCCCGCTGTTCTAGAAATCGATGCAAAGGGTATGCTTAGGAAGGGCTATGAGATAAGGAAGAAGGGGAAGGTTTACACAGCGGATTTTGTCCCACCAGAGTTCATTCGTGTGAAAAATGATTTGAACGACGATTTTGAACAAAATAAAGTAAGAAATTGAATCAGCTAAACTATTGACATCTTTATAGCAATTTTAGAATTTCATCTATCAAGTTCTGATCGGTCAAGAAAGTATGCGGCACTTGCAGTCTATCAGACTTTTAGCCTTAATAAGAACTCCGAAGGTTCAGGGAACTTTCAGATCCAACGACCTGGCTATTCTCCTCCTCTTTTCGTCAAGCGGAATTGGGAGACTTTCCCCTTAGCCAGCGCTATTGCCTCTGCTTCATCTAAGCTTGCCTATCTTTCAATCTCCGTTTTTAGGATTCTTCTTTACTTCTATCCTCAATCCACTGCTGAAAAAGATAGTGTACATTCACACTTCCTACTTCTTGCCAAATAACTCAAATAATCAACATCAAAAGCTATATACTTATTTTGTAAACATTATTTCATGGAAACTTCAGTCTACAGCATAAGAATACCAAAGGAAGTTAAGAAGATGATGGAAGAGATGAAGGATGTGAACTGGCAGGCAGAGCTTAGGAGGTTGATAGAGGAGAAGATAAGAGAAGAGTACAAAAAGAGGATTCTGAGTGAGGCAAGGGAAATAAGAAAGAAGATGAAGACTTCCGTTCCTGCAGCCGAACTGATTAGGGAGGATAGAGATGAAAGGTAAAGTCGTTTTAGATTCGAGCGCAATAGTGGCTTTGTTCTTCCAAGAAGATGTATCTGAAAGGGTAGAAGAAGTTGTTGAGAAATATTCGGAGTATTACACAGTCAGTCAAGCTTATTCAGAAGTTGCCAACGCTGCTTGGAAGAGGGTTAGGATTTACGGCGAGGACGAAGGTCTTTCGAAGCAAGCTTTGGAAAAGGCAGTTGAGTTCATGGATAGGGTTTGCAGGGTGGAAGATAGCAAGATACTTCTAAACTCAGCCTTTGAAATCGCATTGAAGAACGGGATAACTGTCTACGATGCTTTGTTCATAGCCCTTGCGATGAAGCTCAACGAGAAGCTTGTGACAACGGACAGAAAACTCTATGACAGAATTAAGAAGACGGAGCTTGTAAAGTTTGTAAAGTGCGTATAGAGTTCTGCACTTTTTTGCTTTGACATGCATCAA
>QMZF01000025.1 GCA_003663055.1 Archaeoglobales archaeon
CACCAAAATCGCTACTACTAGAGCTACGAGCCTCGTGTAGGGAACGGGAACGCCCGCAATGCTAACAACACCTGAAAGAGGAAAGGGCACGGAAATGGGAGTGTCGCGGAAAGTGGTAAGGAGTATCTCTTCGAACAGCAAAGCTATTGCGAGTGTGACAAGAATTATCATTACTCCGTACATCTTTACCGGCCTAATGCAGACCTTGTAGACCGCAACACCGACAAAGCCTACGATAAAGATTGAGAGAATGATTGAGAGGATAAGAGAAAAGCAGTCTGACATAAAGTTCTTCAGCGCAGAATTTAGAACTACTGCAACGTAAGCTCCCAAAGCGAAGTACGTTCCGTGTGCAAAGTTCAGTATCCTGGCGACACCGAAGACTAAGCTGAAGCCCGAAGCGACGAGAGCCCAAATTCCTCCGATTATGCTTCCAAGTACTATTACTTCTGCTAAGCCCATTGAATCGACCTCACTGAATCAGCCCCTTTCCTTCTTTAACTTCTCCTTAATTCCCTGATACACACCTTCGGGCATTAGTATTGCAACTACAATTAAAATGAGGTATAGAATTACGTCATCATTAATTGGTAGAGCTGTGAATCTAAATACGTCAACGACTTCTTTAAGCCACCAGTTTTTTGCAAGGTAAATTAAAAGCCCCCCAATCATTGGGCCGTATATCGTTCCCAAGCCGCCGATCACTGCAGAAAGAATTACGAGCAGCATTAGCGGAATATCGTAAAGATCGGGAGCCACAACCATGCGGTAGTGGACTATCGCTGCTCCCCCAATTCCGGCGAAAAAAGAGCTGATCACAAACGCCATAATCTTGTATTTTACGGTGTCTATACCTACGGCCTCTGCAAGCTCTTCATCTTCCCTTATCGCCTTAAGCTTTAGGCCTACTGGGCTGTTAACAATTAGCAGCATTACTGCTATTGATACGAATGCGATTAAAAGGGCGGCATAGTACTTCTCAACCACACTGCCAGCAAGCCCATGCTCTATCGTAAATCCCTCCTCCCCGCCGAAGATGTCGGGCCAGATAAATACGGTCTGCATGAAAACGAGAGGTAAGATTGCCGTTACCAACGCAAAGTAGTATCCCCTCAACCTCAGGGTGACGATCCCTATGAACAAACCGACCAACGCTGCTATAAAGCCTCCCATTACTATTGATGCGGGCACAGGCAACGTAGGCAACGCTAGGCGTTGGGACTGAAGCAAAGCTGCTGTGTATGCACCAATTCCAACGAAAACAGTATGGCCCAAGTTCACGTATCCTGTATATCCAACCATAACATCCCAGCTTACTACGAGGATAGCAAAGAGCAATGCTAAGCCTAGCAGGTATATGAAAGCCTCCGGTATGTAGAGCGGCAAGCTTGCAGCAAACGCCAACGTTATTGCCAACGCTATCACTCTCTTCATCCCTTTCATTCTTCCACCCCGTAAAGTCCAGTAGGCTTAACGATTAGAATTGCGATGATTGTTAGCAAAACGACGAACTCAGACCACCTCGCTCCAAGCAGGGATATGGTTATTGCCAGCGTATATCCAACTATGAAAGCTGCCACAATACTTCCCCTAACACTTCCTAATCCGCCGAGGATTACAATTGCGAATGCGTAAATTAGCGCTTTAAGCGAAACGATGGGTGTTGTTGCAAAAATTTGAGAGTAAAGGAGCCCGCCCAGGCCCGCAAGGATTGACGAAACGAACATCGTAATAACTAAGGCCTTCTCGGTGTCGATGCCTATAAGCATCGCAGCTTCCATGTCCTCAGCCGTCGCCATAATCATTTTACCGGTCTTTGTTCTCGTTATGAAAAATTCGAGGGAGATTAGAGCGATTACAGCAATAATAAAAGTCAGAATTCTTTTGTAGGTTATGGGTACTCCAGCAACGTAAACAACGCCTTCAACCAAGGAGGGAAAAGATATGCCATGTCCACCAAACGTCATCATTAAGATCTGCTCAACCAGCAGCGCAATAGCCAGAGTTACGATTATTACCATAACTTTACTTTCCCTTATTGGCGATAGCGCGATTTTGTACATAGCTACACCAAAAACGCCAGCGAAGAGTATTGAAGCAACAAACGCTACGTACGGATTAACACCGTAATTTGTAAGCGTAATACCAAAGTAGGCTGAGAGCACGAAGATTGTTCCGTGAGCAAAGTTAAGAATTCTTACAACTCCAAATATTAGGGAGAAGCCGGATGCCGCTAAAGCCCAGATGCCGCTTGCAACTGCTCCGAAAACGATTATTCTTAGCAGCAGTTCTGCGGAAAGTCCCTCCATGTGGGACGAAACAAGATAAAAAATAAAGATTTTTTGCTATTGCTATTTCTGGAGGGCATGTAAACATCTCCTATCCACAATACAATAACTAGTATAGTCAACTATAAAACTTATTTAAACGAGTTACGGAAAACTATGACCCAAAACTTTAGTCTTCGACTTCCATAACCAGCAGTTCAAACAAATATCTAATTTTCTAGCTTATTTTTGTTTCATCTATTGCTATTAGCCTTTTTCCCCTTCTCTCTTGGTTGCTTTAGAATTCTTAAGCCTCATTTCCTTGAATAGGAGAAATTACTTGTTTTTCTCAAAGAAAGACCAAAGAAGTATAATAGAGCTGCTAATATTTTTTAATTCTACATCTTTCTTATTCCTCCGAAAAAATTTTGTAATTTAACATAGTTTACCAATGCCTTAGTACGGGTTGCATGTTGGGTTTCTGTTATTTATTTTGTATTTTGACGCTGACTTAAAAATTCTTACTTTTTTAATTTCTATTATACCTAGTTCAATTAAATGCAGAAATATAGAATTCACATACTAGAAAAACAAATAAGTGCAAAACTAACTGACCCAGAAATATGGATCATTCAACAATGGTTGAAGAAGTTAAGGATATGTTTGAGTGGTGGGTTTTAGAATGTATAAAGAACGCATGGTTCCAACTTTTGGTTTTGACGAAGTTAAAGTTGCAAAAGACATTGCCATGTATGGTTCGACTGATTACCTAGTAAAAGTAGATTTAATTGGTTATTTTCCTTGGGTTAAAGAAACTATTGAGCTACCAGAAGGTTGCAATAACCTAGACGAATTTATTGACAAATTTGGTTCTGAAGATAGCTTTCGAGGGAAACTAGCAAGAAGATTGCTCCTTCAAGAAGATATACGTGAAAATTACCTCGCATTTGATTCTTTCACAATTGCTATTGAAGTGTCAAGAACTACGCATCCAAGAAAAGAAGCTGAAAGGCTATATCGGTTGATTTTAAATTAATCGTTACCGAGAGTTATGATGGTATGTAGAATATGAGGGAGAAGAATTCTATTGTGTTAAAATAAAAGATCTAAATCTTATAGACATTTTTAGGAAAATAAAAAGAAAGTAATTACTGGGCAATCCAAGGCGGAAGCTTAAGTTCGCCATTTGCAACGTTTTCAGGCCAGATTATGTACTGCTTTCCATCCTGCCATTGTGAGATCCAGTTGCGGACGAATTCGTCGCCCCAAGCTAGTGCATGGTTTTCGTGCCATGCTATTACCCTCGTAAGCCTTGCTGGATTCTCCGGATTGAACTTCTCAAGATATTTCACTACCACATCTGGGTCGAAAGGATTTGTTTCTCCAGCCTTAGCAGCTTCTTCAACAGCAAGCTTGTAGATGTAGACGGCATCGTATGCTCCGTATGCTTGATGAGATTCTGGATAGTGACCGTATTTTGCCTTGTAAGCTTCAAGGAATTGTTTTGCTCTATCTGTCGGAGGAGCGGTTACAAGAACACCTCCATCGGCCAGGAATATCTCGTAATTTGCCTTTCCTTCAGTCTTCTCATAAAATCCGGCGTCTATCGCTGCCAAATCATGGCCTGCAAGCAGAACGGGAATTTGGAGTTCGGCCCACTGCTTCGCTAAAACGTCTCCGGTACCAGCTATTGCAAGTATTGGCATTATCAGGTCTGCGGTATCCTTCGCTTCGAGGAGCAGCTGTTCGTAATCCGTATAACCCCTCGGCACCTTGACGTCCTTGACTATCTCCACTCCCCTCTCCTCAAGCAAGGGCCTCAGTTTTTCCATTACCGCATCCGTCCATATGTGCTCATCTCTTATAATGTACACCTTATTGATATCCAATCCCTTACTTCTGAGGAAGTCTATCATCTCCGCCAAATCCCAAGCAAAGGTCGTTCCGTTGTTCTGCGAAACCCTGAACCAGTACTTGTACTTCTCGTAGTTCTCAGCAACCTTTGTTGGGTGTGCTGGAGATGAAGCGTCTGCAAGGAATATCGTTTTCGTTTCGGCCATAGTTTCCATCATGGCGTTCATAACTCCGCTTGAAAAACCTCCGGTTATCATGTCCGCTTTTTCAACGGTGGCAAGTCTTCTGAATTCGGTCATCGCTGTGTTTGGATCCAGCTTTGTGTCGCCAACGACGAGCCTTACGTGCAAGCCGAGAATACCGCCTTGCGCATTTATCTCTTCAACTGCTAGCTGTGCAGCGTTCTTTTCTGCTATTCCTTCAGGCAAAGACATTGGGCCTATTACGCCTATTACAACTTCCTTTTTTCCTTCAGTTGGAGTCTGCGTTACTTCCGGCTTGTGTTCTGCTGGCTGTTGGGCACATCCTACTAGCAGCAACGCAACGACCACTAACGCTACTAACACCTTCCGCATACACTTCGGAATGGAGGGTAATATTTAAATATTGTGTTATTGAGTGACATTGTGCCATGCTGGAGGTTAGAGACGTTGCTAAAAAGTTTGGGGAGCTAGTGGCATTAAACGGTGTAAGTTTTAAGGTTGATAGTGACTGCCTCGGAATAATAGGCCCAAACGGTGCTGGAAAAACAACACTTTTCGATGTAATTTCCGGATTCCTTAGGCCAGATAGCGGAGACGTAAGATTTAGAGGAATTAGTATAGTTGGTAAGAAGCCAAGCAGTCTGGTTAAAATGGGGCTTGTTAGAACATTCCAGCTCATTAAGGTTTTTAAGCACATGAGCGTCGAAGAGAACGTTCTTGCAGCAGACGGCGATGGCGACATACTCAAGAGAGTTGGACTTTGGGAAAAAAGAAACTTGCTCGCTTGCAAGCTCTCCCAAGGAGAGTTGAGAAAGCTCAGCATCGGATTGGCCCTTGCAGCAAAGCCAAAACTGCTCATGCTCGATGAGCCATTTTCAGGCTTAAGCAGTGCCGAATCAAGGGAACTCGATGGAATAATAAGGGAGCTTATGGACGATGGAATTTCTCTCGTAATTATTGAACACAAACTTAAGGAACTCTTCAAGCTTGCAGACAGAGTAATCGTTCTCAATTTCGGCGAGGTAATCTTTGAAGGCTCGCCCGAAGAGGCTGTAAGGGATAAAAACGTTATTGAAGCTTATTTAGGAAAGAGTGAGAACCATGTTGGAAATTAAGGGATTAAAAGCGTACTACGATGAGGCCGAAATTCTTAGGGGTGTGGATATCAACGTTGGTAAGGGTGAGGCCGTTGCCATTCTAGGCCCCAACGGAGCTGGCAAGACAACACTCCTTAAGGCTATATGTGGGCTTGTTAGATGTAAGGGCGAGATAACCTTTGACGGAAGAAGGATAAATGACCTCAAGACGCACGAAAGAATAAGGCTTGGAATGGCCATATGTCCGGAGGGCAGGAGGCTTTTTCCAAATCTGACTGTTGAGGACAATCTGCTTCTGGCCGGGGATGAAGAGCTGGATACGGTCTATTCTCTCTTTCCAAGGCTAAGGGAAAGAAAAAAGCAGCTCGTAAAAACAATGAGTGGTGGAGAGCAGCAAATGGTGGCGATAGCAAGGGCGTTGATGCGTAAACCAAAGCTGCTAATGCTGGATGAGCCATCTACGGGTTTAGCTCCAATAGTTGTTGAAGCTATCGGAAGTGCGATCTCAAAAATAAGAGATGAGCTGCGAATATCAATTCTCATAGTGGAGCAGAACATACACCTTGCATTCAAGGTTGCTTCAAGAGCATACGTGCTTGTAAAGGGCGAAGTTGTTAAGGAAGGTAGAACGAGCGAGCTTCGCGAGCTTGAAAAAGAGTACTTTGAGATGTAGTAGTTTTTTATGTAATTCTCATTTTCGCAATTATGAGGCTAGTCTTGCAACTTGGTAAAGCCTCTCAAAGAAAGCCTTAAATAAGCAGCATCTTTGATTAAATGCGGTGATTGGTATGGGTACAGTAAAGCCCGCGTACATCAAAGTCATCGCTAGAGAACTACTAAGGAAATATCCGGATGTATTTACTGGAGACTTTGACGAGAACAAGAAGCTGGTAGCCGAGCTAACCAACATAACCAGCAAGCGCGTGAGGAATAGGGTGGCGGGTTATATAACTAGGAGGGTTAACAGAGGGTTGATAAATGTCTGAGTTTGAAGGTGTAATTCCAGCGTTGGTTACGCCCTTTAAGGAAAACTTCGACGTTGATTACGAGGGCATAGCGAAGAATCTAGACTATCTGGAAAAGTACGTTGATGCTGTAGTTCCTGCGGGAACGACGGGTGAGGCGGCAACGCTGAGTTACGAAGAGCACATTGAAGTTGTTAGATACGTTGCAGAGGTTTCAAAGGTTCCTGTTATCGGTGGAGCTGGCTCGAATTCGACAAGAGAGGCAGTATATCTGGCAAAGGAGGTTGAGAAGGCTGGAGCAGATGCTGCAATGCTCGTAACACCTTACTACAACAAGCCGAACCCGGAGGGGCTTTACCAGCACTACAAGACGGTAGCGAGCGAAGTTTCAATTCCTGTCATCGCTTACAACGTTCCGAGCAGAACTGCTTGCAACTTAACGCCGGAAGTTGCGGAAAAGCTTTCTCAGATAGACAACATAGTTGGAATAAAGGAGGCGAGCGGAAACTTAAAGCAAATTGCTGAGATAATAAGGAGAACTCCCGAAGATTTCGTCCTTCTTTCAGGCGATGATTTCCTTACGCTGCCGGTTTTACTTCTCGGAGGGAAAGGTGTTATCAGCGTTGCTGCGAACATCGCTCCAAAGCTTATGAAGGAGATGTACACTGCTTTTAAGGAAGGAAACGTAGAAAAGGCAAGAGAACTCCACTATAAACTTATGCCTCTCTTCAGCGTTCTCTTCATCGACACAAACCCAATCCCTGTTAAGAAGGCGATGAACCTGATGGGGCTCGCAGCAGGCAAGCCGAGAATGCCCCTCGTCGAGCTCGATGATGCAAAAACTGAAAAGCTTAAAGAGGTTTTGACGTCTCTTGGCTTGCTATGATACGCGTAGCAGTTGCTGGAGCAGCAGGCAGAATGGGTCGCCTTATTGTTCAGAACGTTGTGGAAGATGAAGAACTTCAGCTTGCTCAAGCGTTCGACATAAGGGAGATTGGAAGGGATGCGGGAGAGCTTGCTGGTGTAGGCAAAACCGATGTTAGGATTACAGATGCTGCAGAAATGGAATCAAAGCTTGAAGCTGATATCCTCGTAGATTTTACTACTGCAAATGCTGCCGTTGAAAATATTAGAATTGCAGCAAGTAAGGGAGTAAAGCTCGTCGTTGGCACAACGGGCTTTAACGAGGAGCAGAAGAGGAAGATAGAGGAATACTGTAAAGCCGTTCCGGCAGTAATATCGCCCAACTTCAGCGTCGGTGTAAACGTCTTCTGGAAACTGCTGGAAAAAGCATCTGAATTGCTATCGAATTACGATGTTGAAATCATGGAGATGCACCACCGCTTTAAGAAGGATGCTCCGAGCGGGACAGCCGTTAAGGCAGCAGAACTCATAAAAAGTGTGATAGGCGAAAGGGAAATCGTAACGGGGAGGAGCGGTGAGTGCTTAAGGAAGGACGAAATTGGAGTGTTTGCAATAAGAGGAGGAGACGTTGTTGGCGAGCACACGGTCTTTTTCATAGGAATGGGTGAAAGGGTAGAGATAACACACAGAGCTTGGAGCAGGCAGGCCTTTGCAAAGGGGGCAATAAGGGCGGTTAAGTGGATAGCCAACGTTAGCAAACCAGGGATATATGGAATGGCCGATGTTCTGGGATTATGAAAGAAATAAGAAGGGCAGTAAAGGCTAGCAGCGACGGGGTTTACATTTCAATCGATGTCACACCGGCATCATCAAAAACCTGCATCTCCGGCTACAATCAGTGGAGGAAAGCCGTATCCGTCAAGGTTAAATCTCAGCCCAAGGGCGGAAAGGCAAATGCTGAAGTCGTGGAGCTTTTTTCAAAACTGTTGGGCAGAAAAGTGGAGATAGTAAAAGGCCACACTTCGAGCCAGAAGGTACTGTTCGTTCAAAACGCTACGGTGGAGGAAGTGGTGGAGAAACTTTTGCCATGACACCCCTCGAGTTTTTCGAACTTTCGGAGATAATAGACGATCTCAAAGCTAAATCGGAAGAAGGAGCAATCATTATCGTAGAAGGCTCCAAAGACGTTGCAGCTTTGAGGGAGTTGGGCATTGGCGGAACGATAGTAAAGGCTTCATCCATTCCAACATCCGTAATAGTTGATAAGATTGGAGCGAGGGACGTAATAATACTCACAGACTGGGACAGGAGAGGAGAACTGCTCGTTAGAGAGCTCGCAAGGAAGTTCTCTTCATGGGGAATCACACCAGACGTAACAACGAGGAAGAGAATTTTTGCTCTGGTAAGCAAGGAAATCACGTCTGTAGAAAACCTTTCTTCATTTTACTTTAAAGTAGAGGGAGAAATTCGGAAAGGAAGGCTTTAAAATCTCGCAGCCAACTGCTTTGCGTGAAAGGACGTGCGAAGGCATACGCTGCGGGAACAGTAATAAACGCCCTCGCTACTGGTATAGGGTCGGCTTTCGGCATAGAACTTGAAACGAGGGTAGATGTTTGTTTTGAAGAAGATTTAAAGCACTCTATTCTTTACGTTAATGGAAAGGAGAGCGATGCATCACTTGTAGAAAAAGTGCTCCACAAGTTTGGGAAGGCTGTTGTTGATGTAGAAAGCGAAATCCCAAGGCGAAGTGGCCTTGGAAGCAGCAGTGCATTCATGAATGCCCTTATAACCGCAACGTTCAAAGCATTTGGGCAGGAGCTTGATGCATTCAAGATACTTACGA
>QMZF01000026.1 GCA_003663055.1 Archaeoglobales archaeon
AGTCATTGTTTGAACAAATTTTTCGATTAAGTGCCCTGAATCCCCCTGATTCCCCGCTGTTACGCTTTTTTTTGATTTCCCTAGGGAAATTTTTTAATCCAAATCCCTTATCAATTTTTATGGATAGAAGGAGGCTACCGAGAAAATACAAGCTGACTAGGGAGAAATACGAAAAGTATGCAAAATATAAAATTCCGAAAGAGTTACCTCGAAAAATACTTACTCTAGCCCTAGTTGCTTGTTATATCGAGGTTGATGTCAGTGAGCTGGAAAGATCGTGGAAGTTCTTTGTGCCACACCCTAAAAGCAGAGCTTTGCTGTGTCTAGATCTTATGAGGCTCCATGATAAGGGGGATATAAAAAGAGTTGGGAGAGGCAGGTACAGGCTCACCAAGACTGGACTCAAGAAGCTCAGGTACTACGACAAAAAAGTTGGTTTGCCCGAAGTAATACGTAATAGGATTAAGGTCTTGCTCGAAAAGGATATAAATCTAATAAAGCTGTAAAGTGTGAGTTTTTTGACGTATTTTTAGCAGGGATCTACCGAGAACCACGAAGGTAATCCGGCAAATGGAGACAAAATTTAATAAAGCATACATAACATGCATGTTTATGCCTCAGCGTGGAAAAGGTTATTATTGCAAACCTATAAAAGTACCTGAATATATAAGTATCAAAACAATCGCACTGGCTTTGCTAGCGAAAAAGAATATTGAGAAGTATTTAGGAGGAGACAGCATTGGAGCTGCTGGCTACAAGGAAATTCTGGACGAGTTTAAGCTTTACGTACCACATTCAAGGGCTTACGACATACTTTGCAGTTGCATGAAAAGTCTTAGGCAAATGGGAAGAGTTGCTAGGGTTGAGAGGGGTAAGTACGTGATCACCCCAACGGGGCTAAGGGCTTTGAAGCGAATCGATGAAACTTACGGCCTTCCAGAGTCCCTTAAAGAGCCTATAGAGGATGTGCTCAATGATATCAAATGCAAACCAAGGGAGCGGTTTCTCCTCAGCGAAGAAGCCACAGAGCTCGCAAACAAGCTTTCAAAATTTACTGGAAAGAGCCTGAACCAGGTTGTGCTCGAAGCGCTCAGGCTTTACGGGGGGTATTTGCGAGTTTTTCGGTAGTTTACACGGGTATGCTAATTTTGATCTCATCGTAGGCCACAATGGGCCTCTTCTTGTCCCTCTTATCCCTAACCTCCTCAAACTCAACGAAGCCGAGAAGCTTTAGGTACTCCAAATCCTTAACCACGGAACTTCTATCCCTGCCAAGCAGCTTTGCTAGTTCGTAGATGCTTTCCGGCTGCTTTTCCTTTATTGTGTGGAGGATCCTCAGTCTCTCAGGAGTTAGAACCTTTCTGAGAACGTCGAGGCTTTCGACGACGATCTTCTCGCCGCCGAGCTCCCCCAGCTCCTCGCCCCTCTCAATCCTTCTGAAAGCTTCGGCTATCTCGTTAAAATCCTCTTCGAGGGGTCTCACTACAACCTTGATCTCCTTAACCTTTATCATACAGCTCCCTCCTCAGCCTTTTTACATCCTCTTGGAACGTTTTAACGAGCTCATTCCAGCTGCTGAAGCTAATTCCCTCCTCTTTATCGAAGTAATGCCTGTGATGCCCCTTCCCCCTTTCGTTGTCGTATCCGAGTATCCTTCTAGCCCCTTTCTCGTCAACCTTGATGTAGACCATGGAGTACTTGACGCCTTCGGGGAAGTCTTCGGATTTCGGCACCTTCCAGATCTTTATTTCCATAATGTCTCCTTCTGGAAAGATTCTCTTGGCATGGTAGAGCAGCTTCGTCAACAATATGTGGTGTATGAAACCACATATTTAACTTTTGCAGTTCCGAATCGAAACCGCTTCGAGCTCGCTTCAAAAAGCGAAAAGTTAATTTTCCAAGCCGCACTAGTGCAGCTATGTTCAAACCTCTCTACAAGTGGCCAAAAGATTTGAGTAAGAAGTTACTCGTGGCTTTTATAGCGGGTTACTTAAACTACGGCGGAGAACCGGTGAGACCTAAAGATATCTATGAGATTTACCGTGGCTTCTTTCCCTCCGATCCACCAGGTCGAGTTAGGCATTACATAACACGGCTCAAACCCGGGCACCTAAGAAGAATAAAAAGGGGTTTTTACGAGGTAACCTACTCCGGCTGGAAGTACCTTAGCTACATGTATTTGCTCAAGCAACCGCCCTTGCCAGAATTCATGAAAAATGTCCTCGAGGAAGTTGTGAGATACTATCCTCCTTACGGCTTGGAGATTAAGATTAAGAAATGATGAAGGATGAAGCTTCGTCTAAAAAAGAGGTTGTGGTGAAAGTTGGTCTGGAAACCCTACTGCCCGAGCTTAGGGAAGTCGTATTATCGAAGTCAACCCTTCTCTTTACGTTCCTTAAAGAATCATCCCCCTGAGGAATTTCCCGCTAATCCCCGCTGTTCTATACCAACTACAATAAGCTATCTTAAATAACGACACTTCTTTACGTTTCTATTAGAAATATGCATTTCCATTGGAAACGTAAAGATTTAGAGGAGCCTCCTCTGTTTTTGATTATATACAGAACTTTAGTTCTCTAAAGGTGATGCGTCTCCATCGGAGAACCAAAGATGTTATACTGACTAAGTATTTAAGTAAAATCAAATTTTTGATATTGATATCAAAAACTTTATTTCTCTTTTAGAGAGAAAAATAATTATAAAATATTTATATATTCTGCTAAATTTGGTGCATAATAAATGTTATGCACTGTAGCACTGTAGGTTAATGATGTTTAACCTACATTTTCGATTACTAGATGGTAATCGAAATGATAAGTGAATTTTATATTATCTATTGAAAATTAGTTCTAATAGGCGTTGTTATCGATGGGTATTATTATGCCTTTCTTAAACTTATTAAGGTCAATCCACATCGGCGCGCTGGGATCATCTTTCAGCGGATGTACGTTTAACCATCTCGATACGTATGGCAAAGAAAAGCTGAGGTGAGGACTTCTCCGAAACGTCTTGCTCCTTCTTATTTCCACCCTGATGCCCCATGCATCTCTGATGAAATCACCGACCGTGAGAGTTAGTACCTCTTCAACCCTGCACGCTAAGTCAAGGTGGCACATGATCAAAGCGGGGTCCTTGTCGTTCATCGCAACGCTAACGAGTCTCATGACTTCATCGACCGTAAGCAAATCGTCCCTCGTGAGCTCGTTATCCTTCGGCTCCTTTCTCTTTATCTTAGCCGCTAAATCCTCTCTTCCCAAAAATCTTAGAAAGTACTTCAGAGCTTTCTTGAACTCGTTGACGGTGCTCAGTTTTAGTCCTGAAAGTTCCAGTTCCGCTAGGATCTCTTCTATCCTCTCTTCGTCGAGTTCAGCTAGGTTAACTTCAAACCTCTCGCACAGCAATCTCAGGCTTTTGAGCTCCCTCTCAATTCTTGCAAGGCTCAAACCCTTTGCAAGCCTGTGGTTTTTGTAGCGCAGGATTAGTTTCTTGTTCTCCTCTGAAATCCTGCTTTTCTTGAGCAGGGAAATCTCCTTTTGCAGCTCTTTCTCGTAATCGATACTCCGCCACCTTTCCATGTCGACCTTAAGCACAACCCCATCTTCTCCAGAACGAGTATATAAGGGGTCAAAGTTTGTCCCTGTGCCTTTGACCCCTTTCTTAGGGCCCGGACCGGGATTCGAACCCGGCTCCTGGGATCCACAGTCCCAGAGGATAACCTCTACCCCATCCGGGCCATCGGCTAAGCAACTTTCACTCTGGGTTTAAATTTTTTGCTGAGAGTTATGTAGAGTTAGCGTTAAAGCAAATCAGAGGTAAAGTATATCTAGAGGTGGCTTTTTGAACAGCCCTCTTTCTTCGGCCATCGAATATAGTGCTTCAAGCCCCCTGACAACGCTTTCTGGCATCTCGTAGGTGTAATCGTTGACGTACATAAGGGCAAATTTTTTTGCGAGTTCCTTTTCAAGCCCCCTTGAGTACTTCATAGCGTACTCTATAGCCTCATCTGTGTTCCTCAGCGCGTAATCGATGCTGGCTCGCATAGCCTTCAAAAACGCTCGCTGCTGCTCCTCTGGTATGTCCCTTCTTATGACGTTCAAGCCCAATGGGAGCGGGAGAGAGGTTTTATCGTACCACCACTCCCATAAATCGAGTATCTTAACCAATCCATGCATTTCGTAGGTTATCTGACCTTCATGGATGAGCAAGCCAGCATCGACATCCCCCCTCTTAACGGCGGGAATTATTTCGTCAAACTTCATCTCGACAGGCTCGAAATCATCGACGGCTAAGCTAAGCAATAGGCTGGCGGTAGTGTACTTTCCTGGAATTGCTATCTTTTTCCCTTGAAACTCGATCTTCTTATTTGCCACAACTATCGGGCCGTATCCATCACCAACGCTCGCTCCGGCTGAAAGAATCCTGTACTTTTCGTGGAGGTATGCGTATGCATGGGCTGATATGGCTGTAACGTCGAGTTTAGCTTCAAAGGCCATTTTGTTGAGGGTTTCTATATCCTCGATAACGTGATCCAGTTCAAACGGCAGCGTGATCTTTCTGGAACTCATGGCGTAGAACATGAACGCGTCATCCACATCTGGTGTATGGGCAATTGTTAAAGCCATGCAGCAAGCGAAGCTAGGCAGTTAAATAACTTTTGCGAGAAGATATAAAGCACTGCGAAAAGTAAACTGTATGCGGGTGCTTTGCTTAGTAAACACCTACGATAAGCTGAAGCAGCACGAAATACATCTCAGGAGCATAGCAAGGGCCGCTCCGCTCTGCTACGCGTTCGATTTGCATCTTGCTCTCTTTGACTTTCCTTTCTGGAAGAATAGAAGCGAAGTCGTTGAAGCTGTTAGGAATTACACGACGATAGGTGAGCATGGCAGGTATCTCGAAGAGCTCAATGCTAGTGGAAAATTTCATCTAATTGAGAGCATTCCGGCCCATTTTGGTGTGCTTATTGCAACGACATCGAAGCCAGAAGAGAGAAAGGAAGTTGGGTTAGAACAAGTACTATCCTTCCCATCCGCAACATTTTTAATGGGGCTTGGAAGGAAGGGTTTGCCTAAGGAGCTTATGAAAAAAGCAAAATACCACTGGGATGTAACCGGAAGGAGAATCAGTTTGGAAACCTGTACAGCGATGGGGGTCATCGCTGCCCTTGTGGGGTGTAAAACATGGAAGACATAAGAATCTGCCCAACTCACGGATTTTACAGAGGAGAAGAGTGCAAATGCGGCTATAGAGGAGAGTTAATACTGGATAAAGAGAGGGTCGAGAAACTTGGCAGACTCGTTTCTGGGATTTTAAGACATTTTCCCGAAAAGTTCAAGCTTAAAATGGATGAAAATGGTTGGGTTGATTTTGAATCTTTAGTTAGGGCTGTGAGCAGGAAGTACAGATGGGCAAATCAATGGCTCATAAAGGCCATGGTTTACAGTGATGAAAAGAAAAGGTATGAGATGAGAGATAACAAGATAAGGGCAAGGTACGGTCATAGCGTCAAGGTTGCTTTGAACGACTATCCAATTGCAGAAGAGGACATCCTCTACTATGGTACGGGAGAAGAGGAAGCCCATAGACTTCTCGAAATAGGGATAAAACCGGTAAATCAGACGTACGTTCATCTTTCGACGACCATAGAAAAGAGCGAAGAGGTGGCGAGGCTTCGCACTGATGAGCCAATAATTCTTGAAATAGATGCTAGAGCAGCGAGGAATGATGGGATTAGAATAATAAAAGCAAATAATTATATCGCTCTCGCTGAGGAAATCCCGCCAAAATACATTAGAAGAGTTATAAGACTTTGAGAATCGATTTGGAGATTCAAAAAATCAGCTTAACTTAATAACTTAATCAATGCAAAAGTAGAGCTGTGGAATTTCATCAGTAGTGCCTAAATCAACTTCTGAGCCTATTTTGAGCGTAACGTTTAGAGGTTTGGACAGCTTAACTCCATCGAACCGCAAACATTCGTCACTCTTCTCAACAGGGAAGAAAAACTCAGCATGATTGAAGTCTATCTTTTCTACGACGTAATCATCTGTCACGAAGAGTTCTCTAACGTCATCTTCTATACAACCGGCTCCAAATAGAAATACCTTGATTGCGGAAATCGCATCGAGCGTGTAAAACACCTCAACCCTTATACTGCCGTTGCAGTAGCTCACCTCTACACTATTGAAGTCTAAGGCTAAAGCGGGTTGTGCAATTAGCGAGATTAAGAGCACAAGTATTACTAGGCGGACGCGCATTGAAGCAGCTAACCCTTCAAAAATATAAGATTTTCGAACTTAAAAAAGAATAATAAGAGTCTGGATTTGAAATAACTAACTTTTACTTAGGTTTCGTGTACCCCCATTTTTCTATGGCCCTTGCAAGCTCTGCATGCTTTTTAGCGTACTCATCGAGGGGCTCATCCTCTATCACAACATCTATCGCCTGCCTGAGTGCTTTTGCTCCTGCATACGTTCCATCTGGATGACCGTGCACACCACCTCCAGCCTGAATTATGACATCTTTTCCGAAAAGTTCAATCACATCTGGAACCAATCCGGGATGTAATCCGCCAGAAGAAACTGGAAATACCGGTTTTACGAACCATTCTTGCCTGCACAGCTCGGCAAACCTCTTAACCTCCTCTTTGCTTCCCTCCATCTTGCCGACTCCCGTGCCTACATGGAAGTTATCAACCCCGGCAAGCCTCGAAACCTTCACTAAAACATCGAGGGATATACCGTGCTTGGGGTTCCTCGTAAAGGCTGCGTGCATAGCTCTATGAGCATGAATTCCGAGGCCAAGTTCTTCGCATTCGCTCCTCAGCATCTGAACTGCTGAAAACCCTGCAGTTAGAATGTCGACCATGACGTACTCGTTTCCATGTTCTGCAACGAGCTTTGCCCTTCTGAGCATTTCCTTTCCCTCTGCCGTTACATTCACGAGGTAAACCTTCTTCTCGCCAGTCTCTTTTTCGGCCCTCCCCCTTGCTTTCATCACCTTCTCAAGCCTCTTCTCAAACCGTATGAACGGCTGATCGGTTAGATTCTCATCATCCTTCACGAAGTCTATTCCTCCAGACCACGCCTGAAAAGCAACTTCTGCGTATTCGGTGGCATCGAATCCGACCTTTGGTTTTGGAACGGTTGCTGTTAAGGGTCTGTCGTAAACTTTAAACAGCTTCCTCACTCCCTCTATTCCAAGCAATGGGCCGGGAAAGTGCTTGCAGTACTCTGCCGGAAACGTTATGTCCTCAAGCCTTAGATTCTTGATTGCCCTCATTCCGAAGACGTTTCCTGCAACGCTGCTCAGTAGCTGTGGTATGCTTCCCTCCTCAAACAGCTCGAGGGGATATGCTACCTTTATGATATCTCCTTCCATTTCGAAGACCTTTGCCATGAGCCGCTTGATTCTATCAGGAAGCTTTGCGAGCGTTGTCCACGTTCCTACAGAGCTCTCCGAAGCAACTCTGCCAGCGGCCTCCACCATCGAAATTCCATCCGGTTCGACGCGAAAAA
Source organism: Archaeoglobales archaeon (assembly GCA_003663055.1). Taxonomy (GTDB): domain Archaea; phylum Halobacteriota; class Archaeoglobi; order Archaeoglobales; family Archaeoglobaceae; genus Archaeoglobus_C. The sequence goes on from QMZF01000026.1 coordinate 7,518, forward strand.
CGCAAACGACTTCATTCTCCTCTGGCTTGTAGTTCAAGTCGACAAACTCGGTATACCATTCAAAACCCATGTGCTCTTGTTAACTTAAAAGCTTATTAGCTTTCCGCAGTTTTTTAATACTTTTAATATTATTTTTTAATATTAATCAAAAAAACTAAATTTTACTAGAATATTTACCAAGTTCAAAATCAGGCTGCGGCGACGGCTTCAGCTTTTTCTGGCAACTCCAGCTTCGGCTCCTTGAGAAGCTCAATCCTTCTAATCTCAACTCTTCTGAGTGGATATATCTTCTTAGCCCTCTTGTATATCTCCGCCGGGATTTTGCCTAGAACGCATTCCTGGAGGAACTGGATAAAGTTCTCCTGCGTTCCGAGCTGCAAGACAGTTTCTCTCATTATTGCCCTTATTGCCCTCTTTTGCGAAGTTTTGCATCGCTTAATCGTAAACGCAACGGGTTTAACTCTAAGCGTATAGCCATCTGCCGTACTTACATCTATTACATCCTCTATCTTGCTCGTTCTCCTCTTTACGAGGCTGTTTAGATAATCTCTTGTAAGCTCAAAGCGGTGGAACTTTGTGTAGGCGTTCTCTCCCGCAACCCTGTAAACCTTAAAAACTAGCTTCTTGTACGGGTTCTGGTTGGAGTAGTCGTTTATCAGTTCTGCCAGCGTTATTTCTACCGTTCTGTCGATTACCTTGTTTGGATCGTCAGCTGGCGTTTCTCCAACCTCTGCCATTCCAAAATATTCAGGAGCAATGAGCGTGTACCATTTTTTGAGAGTCCATTTATCCTTTACTCTGGCCTGCCTCTTCTTTCTCGCCATGGTGAATCACGCATCTCTGCTTGCCAATCAATTAATAAACTTTTTGCCCTCCAATATTATGTTCCTAATAGCACTTCCCAACGACCTTGAAGTAAAATACAAACAAACCTCGCACATTTTCAAAACTTTTAAGAAGGAATAAGCTAATTAAAGCATTCCTTGCAGGTGGAACTTAGATGATCTTGTTCCTTTCTACGTCCAAAGCTACGAATAGGTAGCATTTCTTCTACCTCAAAACTGTTCATCAGCAATTCGAATTGCAAGCTTTTTTACTTCTTTTCTTTCAGACTCAAGTCCTTAAACCTCTCTACCAATGAGCAGTCGATTTTCCAACGTTTAAGCAGTGCTATCTAAAGCTTGAAGAAAGAAGATGCATCGCTATTGCTATAGCTGATCTCTAGGATGTCTTATTCCCTTCCGCTATATCTGCTATTACCATAGAAGATGATAGATTGATGTTCAATTATTTATATTGTTCTATCTTATTCGGCACACCCGATAAAACAAAAAAAATTATATACATCACTAAAGTGGAAAACAGCATGAAAAGGGTAACTAAATCTGGAATGATGGTGACGTTAATCCTGGTATCCCTTGTTATTCTGATCACGCCGGTCGCTGCTAATTGGCATGGAGGGAAAGCGCTGGTTCTGTATAGTGAGTGTTCGTATTGGCCGCCAAGCGATGGCTGGGTGCAGCATAACTA